>JAGRMS010000344.1:11069-14780 GCA_020441135.1 Pseudooceanicola sp. | reverse complement strand
ATCGGCATCGCCACCGGCAAGATGCACGCGCGGGGGCCGGTGGGGGCCGAGCAGCTGACCAGCTTCAAGTATCTCGTCACCGGCAAGGGCACTGTCAGAAGCTGATCGCCACGCGGCCCTCGTCCAACTCAACCGATACCCGGCGCCCCATGTCCGCCGCGATCCGCGGCAACAGTGCGAATTGCACCGTTCCGGGGGTGATGTTCCTTTCGGCGCACTCGCCCGTCAGGTTCAGCCAAAGCGCGTCCAACGAGGCCATCTTCTCGCCCGTGCCCGTCACGCTCCAGCGGCCGGACGCGATCGCGGTTTCGGCCTGGCCGCCGAAGGGCAGGGCGGTCTCGCAGCATTGCATCGCCAGGAAGGCCAGCCGCACTTCGGCCCGCGGCTGGGCGTCCGGCGGCAACCAGCGCAGTTGCACCCGGCCCGCCTTGTTCATGTCGGCCAGCACCGACAGGATCTCGGGTCGGCCCAGCATCTGTTCGCCCGCCGCGCCGTAAGCGATGCGGAAGAAGCGAATGCGCGCGCCCGCGTTGATCGCGCTGTCGTTGATCAGATCGAACTCCGGCCCGTTCATCTGGCCCGACAGGCCCATCAACTCCAGCCCGTTGGAAATCGCGCCGATCGGGCTTATCAGGTCGTGGCAGATTCGCGACCCTATCAGCGCGCCGAGCGTTGCGTTAAAGTCGCCCATGTCCATCCTCCCGCGCGGGGCCGCCTGCCGATGTCCGACCTGAATGCCATCCTGACGCCCGGAATGCTGGTGCGCCACCCCGACTTGCCCGACTGGGGCGTCGGACAGGTGCAATCCAACATTGCCGGGCGCATCACTGTCAATTTCCGCGAACAGGGCAAGGTGGTTATCGACGGCTCCCGCATTGAGCTGCTGCCCGTCTTTGATGGGGATAAGTGATTGAAGAATGGTTAACGTACCCGCGCGTTGGTTAGCGCGGTTGCCAAGGCGGGAAGCGGCGCGCTATCTGCCCTGAGCCAGAACGGAGAGCCCTCGCAAGATGCCGGATGCCGGCCCCCGCTTTACCGCCGCCTTCGCCGAAAGCGATGCCGACCTGCGCGCGGCGCAAGCGTTGCGCTATGACGTCTTCGTGCGCGAAATGGGCAGCAGCGGGACAGGGGTCGACCACGCACGCGGCCTGGAATGCGACCGCTTCGACGCCTTTGCCCGCCACCTGCTTTTGCGCGACGAGATTTCCGGCGCGGTGATCGGCGTCTATCGCCTGATGGAGCGGGAACAGGCCAGGGCGGCGGGGGGGTTCTATTCGGAAGGCGAGTACGACCTCGCGCCGCTGCTCGACAGCAACCGCCGCCTGCTGGAACTTGGGCGGTCCTGCCTGCACCGCGACTATCGCGGCGGGCTGGCGATGCACCACCTGTGGAGCGCGCTGTCCGCCCATGTCATGGACAGCGGGATCGACATCCTCTTCGGCACCGCCTCGTTCCACGGCACCGACATCGCGGCGCTGGCCGAGCCGCTGTCGCATCTGCACGCCGCCCACCTTGCGCCGCCGGACCTGCGGGTGCGCGCGCGGGCCTATCAGCGGATGGATCTGGTTGCGCCGGACACCATCGACCGCAAGCGCGCGGTGGTGGCGATCCCGCCGTTGATCAAGGCCTACCTGCGGCTGGGCGGCTTTGTCGGCGACGGGGCCTTTGTCGACCACGCCTTCAACACCACCGACATCTGCCTGATCCTCGACACCGCCCGGATGACCGATCGGCAGCGGCGGCTTTACGCGGGCGCATGAGCGGCACCTGGTTCAAGGACCAGCCGCCCGAGGCGCTGCGGCTGACGCCTGCGGGGCTGCTCCGCGTGGCGGTGAAGGGCGGGGCGCTGGCGGTGCTGGTCTTCGGCTGCCTTGCGTTGCTGCTGCTGGTGCGGTTGGCAGAGCGGCCGCTGTTCGGCTTGCACCGCCCGGTGACGCCCTTCATCACGCAATTCGTCTGCCGCAATGCCTTCCGTATCCTCGGCATCGGGTTTGTCACCCATGGCGACCTGATGCAGGGGCGCGGCGCCGTGGTGGCGAACCACTCCTCCTGGCTCGACATCTTTGCGTTGCATGCCCGCAAGCGCATCTATTTCGTTTCCAAGGCCGAGGTCGCGGGCTGGCCCGGTATCGGCTGGCTGGCCCGGGCCACCGGGACCGTCTTCATCGAGAGGAACCCGCGACAGGCCCGCGACCACACCGACCTCTTCACCGCGCGGCTGATGGCCGGGCACAAGCTGCTGTTCTTCCCCGAGGGCACCTCGACCGATGGCTCCACCGTGCTGCCGTTCAAGACCACGCTCTTCGCGGCCTTCTTCTCGCATGATCTGCGGCCCCATATGGCGATCCAGCCGGTTACCTTGCTTTATCACGCGCCGGAGGGGGCGCGGGCGGATTTCTACGGGTGGTGGGGCGATATGGATTTCGGGTCGCACCTCGTGAAAGTGCTGGGCCGGCGGCGGCAGGGACGGGTGGAACTGGTCTATCATGCGCCGGTTCGGGTCGGCGATTTTCATGACCGAAAGGCGCTGGCCGCGCATGTCGAGCGGGTGATCCGGGACTGCCATGAAAAGCGCGGTCTCGGGGCATTCGACAGGACGTGACTCCGGATGTCCTAGCTAGGACATGGGGTCAAGCTCATGATAGTATTGCCGATAGCGCTAACAGATTGCCGGGACGCCCGCGCGGCCGCGATCTAGGCCGCCGCCCGCGCCAGCGCCATTTCAAGCCGGTCGTCGCCCCAGAAAAGCTCTTGTTCGACGACGAAGGACGGCGCCCCGAAGATGCCGAGGCGCGAGGCCTCGGCGACGCTGTCGCGCAGGCCCTGCTTGCCGGCCTCGCTGTTGGCCTCTTCGACCAGCGCGGGCGGCAGGCCGCATTTGGCGAGCAGCCGGCCCAGGAAGGCCGGGTCGCCGATGCCTTGGCCTTCGCCGAACTCGGCGGCATAGACGGCACGGCAGAAGGCCGGGCCCTCGGGGTGCCTGAGCGCCAGCAAGGCGGTGCGCGCCGCCAGCACCGAGTTCTGCGGGAAGGGATCGGGCCGTTTGAACGGCAGACCGCGCGCGGCGCAAATGCGCTCCATGTCGCGCCACATGTAGGCGCCCTTGACCGGGTAGAGGTTGAAGGGCGAGGAGTCCCACCCCTGCGCCTTGAAGATCGGGCCCAGCCAGAAGGGATGCCAGGCGACGTCCACCCCGGCGCGCTGTGCCATGTCCTCCACCCGCATCACGGAGAGATAGGAATAGGTCGAGGCGAACTCGAACCAGAAGTGCAGGGTGGGCATGTCGACTCCTCTGGACCGTTCGGTCCAGCGTGGCATCGCCCCGCGCGGCTGTCAAACCCCCTTGCACCTGCCCCAAGGCTCGACTATACGCGCGCCACTTAAATCCCGCAGGCGGGGTTTGGGCGTATGGGAGAGACATCCCCGTCCGTCCGCCGGTTGTCAGCAATGACAGTCCCCGCCGAGGCCAAACCGGAAAGGAAAGACGAGCATGGCTCTTCCCGAGTTCTCCATGCGCCAGCTGCTCGAGGCAGGCGTTCACTTCGGCCACCAGACCCAGCGCTGGAACCCGCGCATGGCGCCGTATATCTACGGCGACCGCAACGGCATCCACATCATGGACCTGACCCAGACCGTCCCGATGCTGGACCAGGCGCTGAAGGTCATCCGCGACACCGTCGCCCGTGGCGGCCGCGTGCTGTTCGTCGGCAC
>JAGRMS010000344.1:0-11055 GCA_020441135.1 Pseudooceanicola sp. | reverse complement strand
CGGCACCAAGCGCCAGGCGCAGAAGCCGATCGCCGACGCCGCCGAGAAATCGGCGCAATATTTCATGAACCACCGCTGGCTGGGCGGCACGCTGACCAACTGGAAGACCGTTTCCCAGTCGATCAACCGCCTGAAGGCCATCGACGAGCAGATGGAAACCGGCTTTGAAGGGCGCACCAAGAAAGAGCGCCTGGGCATGGAACGCGACCAGGCCAAGCTGACCGCCTCGCTGGGCGGTATCCGCGAGATGGGCGGCACCCCCGACCTGCTGTTCGTGATCGACGTCAAGAAAGAGGCGCTGGCGATCCTCGAGGCCAACAAGCTGGGCATTCCGGTTGTCGCGGTCGTCGACACCAACTGCTCGCCCGATGGCATCGACTACATCATCCCCGGCAACGATGACGCCGCCCGCGCCATCGCGCTGTATTGCGACCTCGCCGCCCGCGCCGCCCTTGACGGGATGAGCGCGCAGCTTGGCGCCGCCGGTGTCGACATCGGCGCGCTGGAAGAGGCGCCCGAGGAAGAGGCACTCGAGGACGCCGCCGAGGCCTGACCGGCGCCCGCGTCACGCAATTGACATCCGGGGCAGGCTAGACCTGCCCCGATCCGTTCCAGAATTGAGGAGAGCCACGACATGGCCGTTACTGCATCCATGGTCAAGGAACTGCGCGACAGCACCGGCGCAGGCATGATGGACGCCAAGAAGGCGCTGACCGAAACCGATGGCGACATGGACGCCGCGCTGGACTGGCTGCGCACCAAGGGCCTTGCGAAGGCGGCCAAGAAGGCCGGCCGCACCGCTGCCGAGGGCCTGGTGGCCGTCGTCGTCGAAGGCGGCAAGGGCGTCGCGGTCGAGGTCAACTCGGAAACCGACTTTGTCGGCAAGAACGATGACTTCCAGAAGATGGTGGGCGCGATTGCGACCGCTGCCCTGGGCGTTGACGATCTCGACGCGCTGAAGGCCGCCAAGATCGGCGGCAAGACGGTGGAAGAGACCGTGACCGAAGCCATCGCCACCATCGGCGAGAACATGACCCTGCGCCGGATGGGCAAGGTCGAAGGCGGGCAGGTGCTGTCCTATGTCCACAACGCGGTTGCGCCCGGCATGGGCAAGATCGGCGTGCTGGTGGCGATGGACGGCGGTTCCGAGGATTTCGGCCGCCAGGTCGCGATGCACATCGCCGCCGCCGACCCGCGCCCGCAGGCGCTGAACGAGGCCGGGCTGGACCCGGCGGTCATGGCGAAAGAGCTGGAAATCCAGACCGCCAAGGCGCTGGAAGAAAACGCCGCCTCGGCCAAGCCGAAGCCGGAGCAGGTGATCCACAACAACATCATCCCGGGCCGGATGAAGAAGTTCGTGGCCGACATCTCGCTGCTGGACCAGCAGTTCGTCGTTTCGGCGGACAAGATCACCGTGGCGGAAGCGGCCAAGCAGAACGGCGCGACCATCACCGGCTTTGTCCGCTTCGAGGTGGGCGAGGGCATCGAGGTGGTGAAGGAAGACTTTGCCGCCGAGGTCGCCAAGGCCGTCAAGGGCTGAACCGTTATAAAGGTTGAAACGGGGGCGGGTGCAGCGATGCATCCGCCCCTTTTGCGTCAGGGAATGGCCTTGAGCCGCGCCATGACCGCCCGTGCCGCCGCTTCGCCGGAGAGGCGCGCGCCGCCGGCCGTCTGGGCGAGAGAGCCTGCCAGCGCCTCGCCGGCGAACCAGATGCGGTCCGCGACCGGTTGCGCCAGCGCCGCCCGCGCCGCGGCCTTGCCGGGGCGCGCGGCGGCATAGGCGCCCCGTGTCCGCCGCTCGCCCGCCCAGTTCGTCATCAGCGAGCGCCCGACTTTCGCGCGCAAGTCGCTGCCGAACAGGTCAACCAGCCGGTCGGTCACGAAATCGACGGCGGCGTCTTCGCCGGCCGCCTCGATCTCCCAGGCGAAGTCGCCGCCGACGAAGCCGACCATCAGGTCGGTGTCGAAGGGAAAGCACAGGAAAAAGACGTCATGGCGCGCGTGGCGTTCGATCAGCAGGTCGTCGAAGGGGGCCAGTCCGAACCGCTCGCCGCGGATTTCGACGGGGATCTTGGTGAGCAGTCCCATCGGCAGGTCGAAGATCGCCTCGAGATGCGTATCGGGCAGGTGCGGGCGGAAGCGGATGTCCTCGAAGGCGAGCACCCCGGTGGAGACGGTGACGATGACCGCCTCCGCCCGGATCGTGCCGCGCGCCGTTTCGACCTGGGCGCCTTTTCCCGACCAGTCGATTTCCCGGACGGGTGTGTTCAATTCCACCGGCACATCCGCGCCGAATTGCGCGACAAGCGTGCCGAATCCTTCCTTTGTGAAGTAATTCGGATCGAGGTCCGCCGCGGCGCGGTAATCGGCAATCGAGATTTCGTCGTCGTCCTGCCCGAAGTCCATCGGCCCGCTGAAAGTCGCCGCCGCCCGCAGCGCGTGGCCCTTCTCGAGCAGCGAGGACAGCCGGTCGTCCGTTGAATCGTGGGCCTCGATCAGCCGTTGAAGCTGGGCGTCGGCTTCGCCTATCGCCGCCAGCTCTGCCGCGTCCGCCTTGCGGTCGCGGTACCAGAGATGGTCCAGCCCCATGTCGTGGTGGAACAGCGTCCAGCCCGCGGCCTGTGCCTCGGGGAAAAAGGGGTTGCGGTCGGCGGCGTGCAGCCAGGCGCAACCGATGTCGAAGGGCAGGCCGAAGCGGTCCGATGTCGTCCAGGCCCGGCCGCCGATCCGGCCCATCGCCTCGACGACGCGCACGCTGTGCCCTGCGGCCATGAGGGTCTTCGCCGCGGCAAGGCCCGCAGCGCCCGCTCCGACAACGACAACGTCAGGATCGCTCACGGTGCTTCCTCCCGGTTGCCAGTGTTCTCCGCCGGTTCGCGTTTGACAACTGAAAACCACGCGGGGCCGGACCTTGCGATCCGACCCCGGCCAGACGGCCCACTCATTGGGGATGAACACGGGCCTATCAATGGTTCCGGCCCGAGCGCGGATGAATACGCGATCAGACCGGACAGGTCAGAGGGCCCTGCAATGCCAGGGGTCTTTTCCCGTTGTTCCCAGGCCAAAGCCACCACTCACGGAACATCACCAATTTGCGATTAATTTCCCCTTGGCGAAAGTATTGGATTCCTTACCTACGGTCAGATGACCCGAATGTGATCGGTGACGTCACGTCGAACGAAACGGAATTTCAGGCGTCGAGCACGAACATCTGGTTGTGCAGGGCGGCTTTCAGAACCGCCTGCGCGGTGGTCTCGACCGACAGCGATTCGCGTGCCAGGCGGAGATGTTTTTCCACCGTCGCCGCCGTCAGCCCCATCAGGATGGCGATGTCCTGCGTGGTCTTGCCGTCGCCGACCCATTCCAGCGCCTCGCGCTGGCGCCGCGTCAGCATGCGGTTTGGCGGCGAATAGGGGAGCGAGAGGATCTTGAGGTGCGCGATGTTGTTCATCAGGTGGATGTCGCGCCCGTGCTCCTCCCAAATCGCGTCAACGTGGTCCTGGGTCATGCCCGCCCGCCCCGCAAGCGAGATCGCACCCTTGGACCGCGCCGAGACCGACCGGAAGCTGATGGTATATCCCGATGTCACTTTCATCCGCAGGTTGAACTCGATGACCTTGAGTTCACCGGGGGACAAGCTGTGGTTGTTGAACCGTTGCGCCAGTTGCCGCCAGCTGCCGGCCCCGTCGTTTTCGAGCGCCCAGCGCAGCATCGGCGCATGGGCGTAAAGCCCGCCATGCACGAAGCCTTCGACATACTCGGGGCTGTGGTTGGACAGGATGATGAAGTCGTCCGGATCGCCAAGCGAGGTTTGCGTTCGCGCCCGGGTAAAGCCGTAAAGCAGCCGGTCGAATCCGTATTCCGCCATCCGGGCGGTATGTGCCGACCAGAGGTCTTCGAGCGTTGGTGCGTTCACGAGGAACTGGAGGTAGGCGCGAAGGTTCATGTCACGCTCCGGTTGGCGGAGGTGAGGACGCAGCTATGACAGGTGCGGACCATGGGGCTGTTTCTCCGGCAACAGGATCGTTCTATCCACACGCGGGCCGTGTGTCCAGAACGGGCCCGGCGACGTGGTTGCTTCACCCCTCGGCAAAGATCGCAAGGCCCAACCATTCGGCAATCAGCGCCGGAGTCTGCTGGCCCTCGATCTCGACCGTCATCTCGTTGGTGCGCAGCAGCTCGGTCGGCTTGCGCTTGACCATGTCTTTCAGGACGAACCGTCCGCGCACCCGCGCGCCTGCCTTGACCGGCGACAGGAAGCGCAACTTGTTGAAGCCGTAGTTGATTCCCATGACCTGGCCCGGCAGGGGCGGGAAGCAGTCGTAGACGAAGCGGCTGCCAAGCGAGAGCGTCAGGAACCCATGCGCGATGGTGCCGCCGAAGGGCGTTTCGCGCGCCGCACGTTCGGGATCGACGTGGATCCACTGGTGGTCATGAGTCACCTCGGCAAAGCCGTCGATCATCTTCTGGTCGACGGTGATCCAGTTCGACACCCCGACCTCGGTGCCCAGTTTCGCCTGCATGGCCGCAAGGGCCTCGTCGATCGCTGCCATCACTTTTTCGCCTTTCGGTTGTTTTACGGATCGGGGCCGACGCGCACCATGCGCTTGCCCCGGTTGTCGCCGGAGAGGAGGCCGATCAGCGCCTGTGGCGCGTTTTCCAGCCCCTCGATCACGTCCTCGAAGACCTTGATCTGACCGTTGCCCACCCAGGTCTGCAACGCCTTCAGTGCCTTGGCGTCGTCCTGGGCGAAGTCCATCACGATGAAGCCTTCCATCCGCAGCCGTTTGACCACCACCAGGCCGGGCAGGTTGCGCGGACCGCTGGGCGCGGTCGAGTCATACTGGCTGACCGCCCCGCAGCAGACCACGCGCCCCCGCGTGTTCATCGCAAACAGCGCGGACTCGAGCACCGTGCCGCCGACATTGTCGAAATAAATGTCCACGCCATCGGGGCAGGCCGCGCGCAGCGCCTTGCCAAGGCCCGGTTCGCGGTAGTCGACGCAGGCGTCGAAGCCCAGTTCGTTGACCACCCAGGCGCATTTCCCGGCGCCGCCGGCGATGCCGACCACCCGGCACCCCAGCGCCTTGGCGATCTGGCCGACGATGCTGCCGACGGAACCCGCGGCGGCCGAGACCAGCACCGTTTCGCCCGTCACCGGGCGGCCGACCGAGATCAGCCCGTGGAACGCGGTCTTGCCGGCGATGCCGTAGACGGACATCAGGTGGGACAGGGGGCGGACGTCGGGCAGCTTCTGGCACTTGTGGGCAGGGCGGACGACGAAATCGGCCCAGACCGACTCGGCGGCGACGAGATCGCCCTTTGCCAGGCGGCTGCTGCGGCTCTCCATCACCTCGCAGAGCGCATAGGTCGGCATGGCGTCGCCCGCGTTGACCGCATCGCGATAGGTCGCGCCCTGCATCCAGCTGCGGTTGGCGGCGTCGATGGACATGAGGACGGTGCGCAGGAGCACCTCGCCCTCCTTCGGCACCGGCATCCCGGTTTCCTTCAGCGCGAAGGTTTCGGGCGTCAGCGTGCCCTTGGGCAGTTCGGTTATGACGATCTGGCGGTTGGTCATCTCGGTCCTCTCAACGTCCCTGGAAGCTGGGCTTTCGTTTCTCGAAAAAGGCCCGGGCGGCGCCCTTGTGGTCTTCGGTGAGCATGGTGCGGATCATGCCCTGGGCCTCGGCGTCGAGCGCGGCGGGCAGGTCTGTCACGGTTGCCCGGTTGATGTTCGCCTTCATCAGGCCAAGGGCAATCGGGGCCTGCTGTGCGAACTCTGCGGCGTAGGCCATTGCATTGGCGTCGAAGTGCTCGTCCGGCAGGATGCGGTTGAACAGCCCCAGCGCCTGGCCTTCCTCTGCCCCGATCCGGCGGGAGGAGAAATAGATCTCTTTCGCGCGGCCCGGGCCGATCAGCTGCGTCAGATACCAGCTGCCGCCGAAATCGCCCGACAGGCCGATGGCCCCGAAAGCCGGTGCGAGGAAAGCCGAGGCGGCGCAGACCCGCAGGTCGCAGGCCAGGGCGATCGACATGCCCGCCCCGGCGGCGGGGCCGGGCAGGGCGGCGATCACCACCTTGGGGAAGGTGTGGAGCCGCAGCGACACCCGATCCTGCGACTGCCGCAGACGGGCGACCATGGCGTCGGAATCGCCACCCAGCGCCTCTCCCATGCTCGACACGTCGCCGCCGGCGCAGAAGGCGCCCTGCGCGCCGGTCAGCAGGACGACACGCACCTCCGGCGCCGTCTCGCAAAAATCGAGCGCGCGCGCCATGCCGTCGCCCATCTCGCGGCTGAGCGCGTTGCGCTTGGCGGGGTTGTTCATCGTCAGCACGGCGACGTGGCCGTCGACATGCGCCTTTAGCGTGTCGGTTCCGGTGTCGATGGTTGTCATTCCCGCGCCTTTCCCGTTAGGTCGCCGCGACGTTCCAAGGACAAAGGCCCGCCATGACCCGCGAATACCACCAGACCAAATACGCCCCGCCCGCCGGGGCCGCCGACCTGCTTCTGATCCGCCACGGGCGGACCGAGGCGTCGCGGCAGGATTACCGCTTTCCGCTGGTGGACGGGCATGGCGACCCGGCGTTGCACCCGGAGGGCGAGGAGCAGGCGATCAAGGTGGGCGAGCGGCTGAAGCACGAACCGCTGGCGGCGATCTACGTCACGACCCTGCGCCGCACCCACCAGACCGCCGCGCCGCTGGCGGCGCACCTGGGGCTGACGCCGGTGGTCGAGGCCGACCTGCGCGAGGTGCGGATGGGTGACTGGGACGACGGATCCTACCGGATCAAGGCGCATGAGGGCGCGCCGGAGATCCAGCGCGCGCATGCGCGGCAGGAGTGGGGCGAGATCCCGAATGCCGAGACCACCGCCGAACTGCACGCCCGCGTCCGCCGGGGCCTGCTGGCGATTGCCGCCCGCCACCCCGACCAGCGGGTCGCCGTCGTCGTCCACGGCGGCGTCATCGGCGCGGCGATGGCGATTGCAAGCGGCGCGCAGGCGTTTCACTTCAACGGCTCCGACAACGGCTCGATCAGCCGGTTGGTGATCCGGGGGGAAACCATGTGGATCAAGGGCTTCAACGAGATCGCTCACCTGGCCTAGTCCATCGTCACCACGACCTTGCCCAGGACTTTGCGGTCCTGCATCATCACCAGCGCCTCGGCGGCGCGCTCCAGCGGGAAGCGCGCCGAGATGCGGGGCTTGATCTGGCCTTTGGCATACATTTCAAACAGTTCGGCGACGTTCTTCGCGTGGCCCTTGGGGTCGCGGCGCGTCGAGTCGCCCCAGAAGACGCCGACGATCTGGCAGCCCTTCAGCAACGTCAGGTTCAACGGGATCGAGGGGATGCCTGCCGGGAAGCCAACGACAAGGAACCGCCCTTCCCAGGCCAGCGCCCGCACCGCCGGTTCGGCATAGTTGCCGCCGACGGCATCGTAGACGACGTTCACACCGTCCGGGCCGGCCAGTTCCTTGATCTGCGCCGAAAAGGCCTTCTGCCCGTCGCGGTCCAGCTCGCGCGGGTAGATCAGCGTCTCGTCCGCGCCGATCTGCTTGCAGAAATCCGCCTTGTCCTGCGACGATACCGCCGCGATGACCCGCGCGCCCGCCGCCTTGCCAAGCTCGATCGCCGCCGCGCCAACGCCGCCCGCCGCGCCGAGGATCAGCAGCGACTCGCCCTTTTGCAGATGGGCGCGGTCCTTCAGCGCGTGGTGCGAGGTGCCATAGGTGAAGATGAAGCAGGCCGCGTCCTCGTAGGGCATCCCGTCGGGAATCGGCACGATCCGCCTGGCGTCCGCCAGCGTGTGCGTCGCGAAACCGCCGTGCCCCGTCAGCGCCAGCACCCGGTCGCCCACCTTGACGCCGGTGACGCCGTCACCGACTGCCTGAACCTCGCCGGCAATCTCGCCCCCAGGGGCATAGGGCCGGGGCGGTTTGAACTGGTAAAGGTCGCGGATCATCAGCGTATCGGGGAAGTTCACCCCCGTCGCGTGGACCCGGATCAGCACCTGGCCGGGGCCGGGCGCAGGGGTCTCCATTTCAGTCAGTTGCAAGGTCTCCGGACCGCCCGGAGCGGTGCTGAGCAAGGCTTTCATGGTTTGTCTCCCCGGTTTCCGGCGCACCCGAGAGGAGCGCGGCGCAGGCCAATCTGTTCGCCCCAAAAGCCGGTTGTCAATCCGAAACTGAAATGCAATTCTGCCCTGCGGAAAGACCGTTCACGGGGGGAGACATGGGCGCGGAGAGTGACGACACCGGAGCATTCCGCGCGGAATTGCGCGATTGGCTCGAGACGAACTGCCCGGAATCCCTGCGGGACGCCAACGGTCCCGAGGACAGCATCTGCTGGGGCGGCAAACGCTGGGTGTTCGAGAGCGAGGACCAGAAGCTGTGGCTCGACCGCTGCGCCGCCCGGGGGCTGACCGTGCCGACCTGGCCGAAGGAATACGGCGGGGCGGGGTATTCGCGCGAGCAGGAAAAGATCTTTCATCAGGAAATGGCGCGGATCAACGCGCGCTCGCCGCTGCAAAGCTTCGGCATCTGGATGCTGGGCCCCGCGCTGCTGCACTTCGGCACGCCCGAGCAGAAGGCGCATTTCCTGCCGCCGATCTCGCGCGGGGAAATCCGCTGGTGCCAGGGCTATTCGGAGCCCGGCGCGGGCAGCGACCTGGCCAGCGTGCAGACGAAATGCGAGGACAAGGGCGATCACTGGCTGGTCAACGGCCAGAAGATCTGGACGTCTTACGCCGACCAGGCCGACTGGATCTTTGCGCTGGTGCGGACCGACCGGGAGGCGAAGAAGCACCTTGGCATCACCTTCCTGCTGCTCGACATGACCTCGCCCGGCGTCACCACGCGGCCGATCAAGCTGATTTCGGGCGCGTCGCCGTTCTGCGAAACCTTTTTCGACAACGTCGAGGTGCCGAAGGAACACGCGCCGGGCATTTCGTCGGTTGTCGGCACGGTCAACCGGGGCTGGGACGTGGCGAAATACCTGCTGACGCATGAGCGCACGATGATTTCGGCAACCGGCAGCGGGGCGCGTTCGCTGGGTGCGGTCCTGAGCGAGGAGGCGGGCGGCCTGACGGATGCCAGCCTGCGCGCGGCGGCGGTCAAGGCGGAGGTGGACGCGCTGGCCATCGGCCTGACGCTGGAACGTTACAAGGACATGGCCGAAAGCGGGATGGGGGTCGGTGACGCCTCGGCCATGCTGAAATACGTCGGGACCGAGCTGAACAAGGACCGGCACGAGCTGATGATGGCGGCGGGCGGGTCCGACGCGCTGGAATGGGACGGCCCGCATACGACGCGGCCCGCCGACTGGCTGCGCACCAAGGCCAATTCCATCGAGGGCGGCACGTCGGAGGTGATGCTGGGCATCGTCTCGCGCCGCGTGCTGGGGCTTCCGGGGTAATTCGATATGGCAAAACTGGTTCTGACCGAAGAAGAGCGGATGCTTGCCGATTCCGCCCGCGCCTTCCTGGATGATGCGGCGCCGGTGAAACACCTGCGCGGGCTGCGCGATGCGGGCAAGACGCATGATGCGGCGCTGTGGAAAGAGATGGCGGCGATGGGCTGGGCCGGCATCCTGGTGCCGGAAAGCGCGGGTGGCGCCGACATGGGCCACGCCGCGGCGGGGGTGCTGGCGGCGGAGATGGGCAAGACGCTGGTGGCGTCGCCGTTCCTGTCGTCCTCGGTGATCGCGGCGACGGCGCTGCGCCAGGTCTCGGACAAGCGGGCGGCGGAGGCGCTGGCGGCGATTGCGGGTGGCGAGACCGCCTATGCGCTGGCGATAGACGAAGGCCCGAAGTTCGCGCCGGAGGCCACGCAGATGGCGGCGCGCCGCGAGGGCAATGGCTTCCGCCTGACCGGGCGCAAGACCTTCGTGGTCGATGGCGGGTTTGCCGACCGCCTGCTGGTCCTGGCCCGCACGGATGACGGGCTGACGCTGTTCGACCTGCCCGCCGACCGCGCGGGGGTCACGCGCGACGCGCGTGCGATGATCGACAGCCGGGACGCCGCCCGCGTGACCTTCGACGAGGTCGAGGCGACGGGCGAGGACGTGCTGGGGCAGGTGGACGAGGCCATGACCGTGCTGAAACCCGCGCTGGAGGCGGGGCAGGCGGCCTTGGCCGCCGAGTTGTCGGGCCTCGCGGCGGGGGCGTTCGGGATGACCGTCGCCTACCTGAAAGAGCGCAAGCAGTTCGGGATGCTGATCGGCCAGTTCCAGGCGCTGCAACACCGCGCCGCCGATCTCTGGTGCCAGACCGAAGTCACCGCCTCGGCGATCCTGCACGCGGGGCGCAAGCTGGACGAAGACCCGGCGAACGCCACCCTTGCGGTGTCGCTGGCCAAGGCCCGCGCGACGGAGACGGCGAAACACGCCGTCATCGAGGGGGTGCAGATGCACGGCGGGATTGGTATGACGGATGCGTTCGACATGGGATTCTACATGAAACGCGCCCGTGTCGGGGCCGAGTGGCTGGGCGACTACGGCTATCACGCCGAACAGGTCGCCCGACTGCGCGGCTTCTGAAATCAAGACCTTGCAAGGGACACTTCACGCATGACCATCCGTTTCGACAACCGCGTTGCCATCGTCACCGGCGCAGGCGCGGGGCTGGGCCGCAGCCACGCGCTGGGCCTTGCCTCTCGCGGGGCGAAAGTCGTGGTGAACGATCTTGGCGCCTCGGTCGACGGTTCCGGCGCGAATGACAGCGCCGCCGAGCGCGTCGTCGAGGAAATCCGTTCGGCGGGCGGCGAGGCGATGGCGCATGGTGCGGACGTTTCGAACGAGGAGCAGGTGGCGGATATGGTCGCCCGCGCCAAGGCGCAGTGGGGCCGCGTCGATATCGTCGTGAACAACGCCGGCATCCTGCGCGACAAGTCCTTCGCCAAGATGACCATGGCCGACTTCCGCAAGGTGGTCGACGTTCACCTGATCGGGTCGGCCACCGTCACCCATGCCTGCTGGCCGCTGATGCGGGAGCAGCAATATGGCCGGGTGGTGCTGACGTCGTCGTCCTCGGGTCTTTACGGCAACTTCGGGCAGGCCA
>JAGRMS010000343.1 GCA_020441135.1 Pseudooceanicola sp. | reverse complement strand
GGGCGAGCCGTGGAAGCTGGTCGATCACCTGAAGTCGTTCAATTACCTGAACTACGACGGCGGCCAGTTCTCGACCTCTCAGGGCCGCGGCGTGTTCATGGATCAGGCGCTGAGCATCCTGCCGTCGGACTACTGGCGCTGGTGGCTGCTTTCCCACGCGCCGGAAAGTTCCGACAGCGAGTTCACCTGGGACAACTTCCAGGCCTCGGTGAACAAGGATCTGGCGGATGTGCTGGGCAACTTCGTCAGCCGGATCACCAAGTTCTGCCGGTCGAAGTTCGGCGAAACCCTCCCCGAGGGCGGCGCATGGGGCGAGGCCGAGACGGCGCTGGCCGCGGCGCTGAACGAACGGCTGCGCGCCTACGAGGGTTTCATGGACGCGATGGAGGTCCGGAAGTCGGCGCAGGAGCTGCGGGCGATCTGGGTGCTCGGCAACGAATACCTGCAATCCGCCGCGCCCTGGACCACGATCAAGACGGACGAGGCGACGGCGGCGATGCAGGTGCGCCTCGGCCTGAACCTGATCCGCCTCTATGCCGTGCTCTCGGCCCCCTTCATCCCCGACACCGCCGCGCGGATGCTCTCGGCGATGAACACGCTCGACACCGAATGGCCGACCGACGCGGGCGCAGCCTTGCAGGCCCTGCCCGCGGGCCATGCCTTCGGCGTGCCGGATGTGCTTTTCGCCAAGATCACCGACGAGCAACGCGAGGACTGGCAGACGCGCTTCGCCGGCCGCCGCTGACTCGGGTCCAACTTCGAGGCAGGGGCAATCCCCCTGCTTCTTTTCTTCAAAAATACTCCCGCGCGGAGCGCATCGCGCAAAGCGCGATTTAGCAGCCTCACAACCTAAGCCGCGCTAAATGTCGCCGTAGGGCGGGGTTCACCCCGCCGCCCCCTCACTGCGCGATTTCCACCTGGTGCGGCTGCGCATGGCTGTGGACCGCGCCCAAACCCGCGATCAGGGCGCCGCAGACCACCACGGCGGCGATGAACAGCCGCGAATGCCCTTCGGGCTTCTTGCGTTCGCTGTCTTTGCGTCGGTTCCTGTTGTCCTGACCGGTCATGATCGCCCCCTTTGCATCACCCTAGGCGCAGCGATACGGGGCCTCCGAAACACGAGTCGGTGAACAAGGTCACACAGGCTGAACTTTGCCTTCGCCCAGCAATTCTCGAACCGCAGCGGCAAAGATCCGCGCGCCGATGGGGATGAGATCGTCGGGAAAATCGTAGTCGGGATTGTGCAGGGCGGGCGTCGCCTCGCCCGCGCCCAGCAGGAACATCGCCGATTTCGACACTGCACCGAAACGCCCGAAATCCTCCGAGGCGCGCATCGGCAAAGTGCCGCTGTCCCAGGTCACGCCCTCGGCGTCCAGCGCCCCGGCGAGGATGGCGGTCGCCTCGGGATCGTTCTCGCAAGCATGGAAGACATCGTGATAACCGATCTCGTGGGTCAGCTGCGCCCCTGCCGCCGACTCTGCCACCAGCGCCTCTGCCGCCGTTACCAGTGCCGCCATGTCGGCGTCTCGCGTGGTGCGCAGCGTCACCCAAAGCTCGGCCTCGCCCGGCGCGATGCCAAAAGCCGGTTCGCCCAGGCGGGCGTGGGTGACGGTGACGAGGCGAAAGCCCGGGTCGCGCGGGTCGCGCCCCTGCCCCAGCGCGGTCAGCGCCGGGATCAGGCGGGCCAGCACCGGTGCAGGCGAGTGCCCGGTCTCGGGCATCGAGGCGTGAGCGGTGCGCCCGTGCAGGCGGATAAGCGCCCCGCGCGAGGCGCAGTTCATCGGCCCCGCCGCCAGCGCGGCCTGGCCCAGCGGCATCCCCGGCATGTTGTGCAGCGACAGGGCCCAGTCGGAGCTCAGCGACGCAAAGGCCGGGTCCGCCAGCACCTTCGCGGCGCCCGAGCCATCCTCTTCGGCGGGCTGGAACATCAGCACGACACGGCCCCGCGCCGGGCGGGCGCGCCCCAGTATCCGGGCGAGCCCCATCAGGGTCGCCATATGCCCGTCATGGCCGCAGAGATGTCCCTTGCCGGGAAAGGTCGAGCGGTGGGCCGCGTCCGAGTGCTCCTCGATCGGCAGGGCGTCGAGTTCGCACCGCACCAGAACGGTCGGTCCTTCCCCTGCCCCATCGTAGACGGCGGCTACACCGTGCCCGCCAAGGCCGGTCACGATCCGATCCGGCGACGTCTTGCCGAGCGCCGACTCCACGCGCCGCGCTGTGGCGGCCTCTTCCCCCGACACCTCGGGAAAGCGGTGCAGTTCCCGCCGGAAGGCCGTCAGCTCGACGATATCGCGGTTGCCCAGCTGCCCCATGCGGATTTCCTCCTGATCGCTCAACAATCCCGCCCGCACGATGCACGCGTCCTCGAGACGGAAACATTGCCACAAACTTAACAAGGCGGCGTCGCAACGGCCACACCTTCCCCCGCCAAAAGCAGGGTGCAGGGCCAGAACGGTCCGATTCCCCCAAATCGTCATCGTTGAAGGAGCCGCCATGACTCCCCTTGCGCGTGCAATCTGCCTTGCCGCATCCACCCTGCTGCCCCTGACCGCCGCCTCGGCGCAGGCGCAGCCCGACCTGCAACTTGCCTGTGACGGCGGGCTGGCCTCGCCGCTCTGCCGCTCCGTGGCCTCGGTGCTGGCCGAAGCGGTCGGGCCGGTGACGCTTGCGCCGGAGCTGGCGCCGGGCCGCACCGGGCTGAGGCTGATGACCGACTCGCAAGGGCGCGACGTGCTGTCGGCCCACATCGCCTGGCAGACCGCCGACGGACGCCACGGCACCGGGCCGGTGCTGACGCTGTCGGTGATGGATGCCGACCTGACCCCCGCCATGTTCGACCGCTTTGCCGTCGAGATGCTGCGCCACAGCGGCCTGCCGCTCTGAACCCCGAATACCAGTTGAAAGGATTCGTTCCATGTGCCTGATGTGCCAGACCCTCGACCCCACCAAAGCCTATGACGCCCATGTCGACAGCCTGGGCGACGGCGGAACCGGCACCAGCTATGACGCCGCCGGCCTGCCTGTCTACAGCATCGACCAGATCGCCGACTACTTGACCGACGGCTTCTGGCTGTCGCGCGGCCAGCAGCCGCGATCGTTCAACGTGCAGACGGGCGGCACAATCACGGTCAACATCAACGGGCTGGATGCGCTTGGCAAGGCGACCGCCCTGCAGGCGCTGGATGCCTGGAGCGCGGTGACCGGCCTGACCTTCACCCAGGCCAGCACTGCGATGATCACCTTCGACGACACCCAGTCGGGGGCCTACAACAGTTCGTCGACATCGGGAAACACGATCATCTCCTCCTCGGTGAACGTCCATACCTCGTGGCAGGGCTACGGCGACTACTACCTGCAGACCTTCATCCACGAGATCGGCCACGCGATGGGCCTGGGTCACGCCGGTAACTATAACGGCACCGCCAACTTCGGAACGCAGGCGCATTTCGCCAACGACAGCTGGCAGATGACGGTGATGTCCTATTTCTCGAACAACGAGAACCCGAACGTCTCGGCCTCATTCGCCTATCTTGCGACGGCGCAGCTGGCCGACATCCTGGCAATCCAGAACCTCTACGGCACGCCGACCAACGTGCAGACCGGCAACACCATCTACGGCGACAACACCAACGTCAGCCAGCATGGCATGGGGCTGAACAACGGCAAGGCCGTCGCGATCTTCGACAGCGCCGGGACCGATACCATCGACCTGTCGTCGCGGTCGTCGAACCAGCGCATCGACCTCTATGCCGAGCGTTTCTCGGACATCAACGGCAAGACCGGGAACCTCGCCATTGCCCGCGGTACGGTGATCGAGAACGCCTATACCGGGTCGGGCACCGACCACATCACCGGCAACGCGGCGGACAACGTGCTGATGGCCGGTGCGGGCAATGACACCCTGCTGGGTGAAGGCGGCAACGACACCCTGGTCGGAGGAGCCGGGGCGGACAGCCTGACGGGCGGCAGCGGCGGCGACATCTTCGTCTACGCGGCGACCAACGAGGCGGGCGACACGATCACCGACTTCAACCTTGGACAGGGCGACCGGATCGACCTGTCGGCGCTCTTCGCGGCCATCGGCTATACCGGCAACGACCCCATCGGCGACGGCATCGTCTGGCTCGCGGCCGCCAGCGGCGGCGCCTGGCTGATGGTGAACGCGGGCGGCGCGGTTGCGGTGGCTTTCCTCGCCGGGCTGTCGGCCAGTGCCGACCTGGCGTCGATCCTCGACGTGGAAAGCGTGCCGGTCGGCCCCGATCCGGACGCCTATGACACGATCATCACTTTGACCAACAACTTCGTCCTGACCTGGACCGAGGTCGGCAGCATCATCCGCGACAGCAACGGCGGCATCGACACCCTGGATCTCTCAGCCGTCACCTACGGCAACAAGATCGACCTGCACGGCGGCGTGACCGGAAAGCTCGGCACCAAGAAGCTGACTATCGAAGCGGGGTCAGACATCGAGAACCTGATCCTCGGGTCGGGCCGCGACACCGGCATCGGCAACGATCTGGACAACGAGATCGACGGCGGCGCGGGCGACGACAAACTTTATGGCAACGCCGGGGCCGACACGCTGATCGGTGGCGACGGCAAGGACTCGCTGTACGGCGGCGACGGTGCCGACCGGATCACCGGCGACGCGGGCATGGACAAGATCTATGGCGGCACCGGCAACGACACCATCGACGGCGGGGCCGACAACGACAAGATCTATGGCGAGGACGGCGATGACGACATCACCGGAGGCGACGGCAGGGACACGCTCTATGCCGGGGCCGGCAACGATACCGTCGATGCGGGCGCCGGGGACGACAAGCTCTACGGCCATGCCGGCGACGATCACCTGACCGGCGGCGCAGGTCGGGACACGCTCTATGGCGACGTGGGCAACGACGTTCTGGACGGTGGCAGCGAGGACGACAAGCTCTACGGCGGCGACGGCAACGACACGATGTCGGGCGGCGATGGCAAGGACACGATCAAGGCCGACAAGGGCGACGACGTGGCCGATGCCGGGGCGGGCGACGACAAGGTCTACGGCGGCGACGGCGACGACGACCTGTCCGGCGGCGACGGCAACGACACGCTTTACGGCGACAACGGCGACGATGTGCTGGATGGCGGTGCGGGCAACGACAAGCTCTACGGCAAGAACGACGACGACACCATGTATGGTGGTGAGGGCCTGGATTACCTGAAGGGCGACAAGGGCGACGACTACGCCGACGGCGGCGCCGGAAATGACAAGATCTACGGCGACAACGGCTTCGACATCCTGCTGGGCGGCGACGGCGACGACTACATCAAGGGTGGGAACGACAACGATGTGCTCGACGGCGGTGCCGGCATCGACAAGCTCTACGGCGATGCCGGACACGACGAGATCGGCGGCGGCGCGGGCAACGACCTCATCGACGGAGGCGCGGGCAACGACGTGATCGCAGGCGGTAATGGCGCCGACTACATCAAGGGCGGCAGCGGCACCGACATCTTCGTCTTCAACAACGTCTCGGAGGGCGGCGACACGCTTGCAGACTTCTCGCTTCGCTACAGCGAGAAGATTCAGGTATCGGGCCTGCTGGAAGGCAGCACCGTGGCCGACGCTCTGGCGGACGGGCTGTTCACGCTGGTCGCCGAGGGCCGCAGCTCGTGGCTGGTCTTCGACAACAACGGCGCCGACGTGGAACTCGCCCTGATCAAGAACCTGGCGTCGACCACCGAACTGACCACCGACTGGCTGATCTGAGCCTGCGGGCTGTTCCCCTGCCCGTCCGGGTCGTCAGACGACGGCCCGGGCGTCGCGCGTTCTGTCGCTTTCGGACCAGCCCTGCGCGGCGGCAGATGGCATGTCGGTCGGGCAACAAGACCGGAATGCCCGCCATGACCTCCCCTGCCTCGCGCGACGTCACCGGCATGGCGCTTGTCTTCGTGGCGGGCGTGCTCTGGTCGACCGTCGGCCTCGGCATCCGCATGATCGACGAGGCGGTGGTCTGGCAGATCCTGCTCTACCGCTCGCTGGGGCTGGCGCTGCTGCTCTACATCGTGATCCGCCTGCGCTCGGGCACCGGTCCGCTGGCAGCGGCGCGGCGGGCGGGGCTGCCGGGGCTGGTCGGCGCGCTGGCGTTGGTCGCGGCCTATACCGGCGCGATCTACGCGATCCAGCACACCTCGGTCGCCAATGCGATGCTGCTCTTCGCCTCTTCGCCCCTGCTGGCCGCGTTTCTGGCGCGGGTGTTGCTGGGCGAGCGCGTGCGCGGCGCGACCTGGGTGGCGATGGCGGTCGGCGGCTGCGGCATCGCGGTGATGGTCTGGGACAAGTCCGGCACCTCGGCCTGGGGCGGCAACCTCGCCGCGCTGGGTTCGGCGCTGGGGTTTGCCAGCTTCACCGTGGCGCTGCGCTGGGGCAGGTCGGGTGAGATGATGCCGGCGGTCTTCCTCTCCGGGCTGCTGGCAGTCGGGATCACCACCCTGATGTGCCTCGCCACCGGCCTGCCGCTGGTGCTGACGCCGAACGACGCGAGCGTCGCGCTGGGGATGGGGGTGATCCAGGTCGGCGCGGGGCTGGTCCTCTACACCATCGGCTCCAAGACCGTTCCGGCGGTGGAACTCACCATCCTGTCGATGGCCGAGGTGCTGCTCGGCCCCGTCTGGGTCTGGCTCTTTCTTGGCGAAACCGCGACCTTCTACACCTTGGCGGGCGGCGCGATCCTGCTCGCCGCGATCATCGGCAACGCCCTCTCCGGCGCCCGCCGCAAGCCGCCCCCGATCGCGCCCTGAAAACCCGCCCCCCAACTTCTTTTCTTCAAAAATACTCTCGCCGAAGGCCACGCGCCGCAGGCGCGTTCCCGCACAACGTCGCGGCGATGCGTAGGGCGGGGTTCACCCCGCCGCTCCTTCCCCGGAACACCCCGCCAATCCACTAGGCAGCACCAGCCACGCGCCCTGCCGGTAGAGCAGTGGCGCAAGGCCCGGGGCGTCGGAGGCCAGCGTCACGGTCAGCGCCGTGCGCGACAGGACGGCGACATGGTTTGGCAACTGCGCCAGAAACTCCTGCGACGGCAGCACCACGATCGCAGCCGGGGCGGCGTCGGTGAACCGCATCACCCCGGCCAGCAGGGCGACCCAGGCCACCGGAAGCGCCAGCAGCCAGAGCGCCCTAGTAGTCATGGACATGCTCCACCTGCCCCAGCGCGCGCAGGCGGTCGGCCAGTGCCGTCACCTTCACCAACACAAGGTGCCGCGTGTCGCCGTAGCCCTGCCGCGGCAGGCTGGCGATGGCACCCGGCAGCACCGGCTCGGGCGAGGTCACGGTGAAGAGAATGTCGTCGTTGCCCGCGATCTCGAGGAAAACCCCGCCATCCGCCGCCATACGCTCCAGCAGACGGGTCAGTTCGCGATAGCGCGGCGTCTCGATCTCGATCCCATCGCCCAGCGGCCCGATCACCTTGACACCGGGATAGCTCGCCAGCCGCTCCGCCGTCAGCCCGCCCACGACTATGTGCAGGGTCAATTCGTCATACCCCGTCGCCGCCACCGCCTGCGCGATCACGCCGGCATAGGCCGCCTTGGCCGCGAACTCTCCTCCCAGAGCCAGCATCCGCTCGCGGTCGCGCAAGGTGTCGGTCTTCGCCGCCCGCAGCACGGCAATGTCGGCGCGGAAATCCCAGCGATACCAGGGCGTCTGTTGCAGGAACGTAGCATAGGCCGCGGCCTGCTCCGCCGACAGAGCATCCAGCGGGCTATGCTCCGCCCCCCGCAGCCACGCGAACAGGCGCCCCACCGTCTCCTCATACAGCGCCTTCATCGCCAGTTCGGCGGTAAAGCTGACGCCGATCACGTAGACCAGCTGCTTCGTCGGCGTGTCGACCCCGCCCATCGGCCCCGAGCGGCGCGACAGGGTGCAGAGCGAGGACCAGTATTGCGTGATCGCCCGGGCAAAACCGTAGTCATGCGGGTCGCCCTTTGCGATCACCTTGGCATAGTCGTCATAGGCGTGGACGATATGCCATTCCGGATAGGTCAGCAGAGTCCGCGCCTCGGCCCGGTGGTGTTCGGGGGGCAGCAGCGCGGTCCGGGTGTCGGGCGCGCCTTCGGGGCGGCACATCGTCTCGACATAGCCGACCGGGGCCAGCAGCAGCAGGGCCAGCACCAGCACCAGCAGCGCCAGCCGTCCAAGCCAGCGTAGCACCCAGCGGATCATGCCCGGTCCAGCCGCAGCCCGGCCCAGAGCGCGAAGCCGCCGAGCGCGATATGCGGCAGGTTGGCGAGCACCCGGCGCAGGGTGAAGGACAGGCCGTCGGAGCCGTTGGTGAAGATGCCGAGGTCGAGATAGCCATACCCGGTGAAGAAGCCGAAGACCCCGTCGCCGAGATAGAGCGCGCCGAACTGCAGCAGAAAGACTTTCGCCGCCCGGTGCGAGATCAGCGCTGCCGCCAGCGCCCAGAGCGCCGAGGCGACGTGCAGCGAGTCATCGAAGATATCCAGCGCGAAGATGCCGAAAGCGAGACCCTGCTCGTCCGTCAGCCCGGGAATGTAGTTCAGGGCCGCAGCGAACATCAGGGCGACGAAATAGCCGAGCGCGATCTTTTGCAGGATGGTCATAGCGTCCCCAGATAGCTGTCCCAAAGGTTGTTGCGGAAAAGGAGCCCCGGGTCGAGGTCGCGCTTGGCACGGGCGAAGGCGGCGGCGCCGGGATAGGCGCGCTCCAGTTGCTCCACCGTCGCATGGGGCCGGTACGGCAGGTAGTACGTCCCACCGATCGCCACGATCCCGTCGATCAGGTCGCGGGTCATGCGCGCCATGTCGGCCTCGGCCCGCGCGCTCATCTCCTGGCTGAAGGACATCACGGCGGCGATGCGGGGCACGCTGGCATAGGCCAACTTGCTGACCGGGTCGGTGTCGATGAAGCGCAGGGTGACGTTCAGGAACTCCTGATAGCTCGCCGGGATCACGTCGCGGCAGACGGTCAGGAACTCGGGGAACCGTTCGGGCGCGACGAAGTATTCATGCAGGATGTCGGTGCGCGCCGGGTCGCGGTCGTCCAGCGTCACGACGGGTTCGTTTATCAGGCTGTTGCGCGTTGCCGCCCCGGCGAGGCGAGGGCCGACGCTGGTCTCGGTGAACCAGCGGACGCGCTTCATCGTCTCGTTGCCCAGCTGCGCGCGATAGATGCGGCTGGCGAGCTTCGCCATCGTCCCGGACCCCGAGGCAGCGGGCAGTTCCGACTGGTCTGCCGCCGCGCGATAGGTAATCAGCAGCGCTTCGGTGAAGAAGGCCCCCCGCTCCACGTTCAGCCGCCCGTAAGCCATGTTGACCGACGGGTCGCTCAGCGCGGCGGTGAAGGCGATGCCGAAGTCCTCGGCCCGCAGCCGCTGGAATGTCGGCTCCAACAGCACGTTCTTGGCCGCCTCGACCTCCATCGCGGTGATCGCCCCGGTCAGCCCGTAGCCGCCCATCGTCAGGGCGAAGAGGTCGGCATTCTCCTCGCGCGAGCAGCGTACAAGGTCGCCCGAAGGCAGCACCATCTCGAAGGCCCGCACCGTCGCGCCCATCGGCCCCAGCGGCACCGGCCAGCCGTGGGCGTTGACGCAGAAGGTCGCGGCGACGCCGAAATCGTGGTTCGACTGCATCACCTTGGGCGACAGCCCCAGCGGGTCGAGCGCGGCGATGATCTGGCTCCACCGCGCGCCGGCGTGGACCTTGTAGACCAACCCGACAGTATCGGCCTCAAGCAAACCATTGTCGAAGGTCAGCGCATGGCCCTCGCGCGGGATCGCCTGCCCGCCCATCGAATGCCGCGCCGCGCCGACGTTGACGGGACGCCCGTTCGCCGCCGCCTCGGCCATCTCGGCGCGGATGGCATCCACCAGCGCCGCACCGGGATCCTGGCGCAGGATGGTGTGCCGATGGATCGGCGTCGCGCTGAGCCCGCTGGCGTCGTTCAGCACGCCGTCCTGCGGAACATGGGTCATCACCGGCGGCAGCACCGGGTTCTTTGCCCCCCAGCGCGCCGTGGCGACGCCGCCAACCACCGCCCCCGCCCC
The DNA here is from genome assembly GCA_020441135.1 of Pseudooceanicola sp. Lineage (GTDB taxonomy): Bacteria > Pseudomonadota > Alphaproteobacteria > Rhodobacterales > Rhodobacteraceae > Seohaeicola_A. Next base: position 3,400 of record JAGRMS010000343.1, on the reverse strand, counting down.
GAACAGCGCCGCGCGCCGGGTCAGGCCGCCCATCTTGCCAGCTCCATCGAATGCTCCGCCCTGTTCACGGCGGCGACATTAACCCTTCAGCGACGTTTTGGCATGGAGGATTTCCTTACCCGTCACGAGACGATCTCCGCCGTCTCGACCACCGCATGGAACAGCACGTTGGCCCCGGCAGCGGCCCATTCGGGCGAGATTTCCTCGGCCTCGTTGTGCGACAGCCCGTCGACACAGGGGCACATCACCATCGCCGTGGGATAAAGCCGGTTGATCCAGCAGGCATCATGCCCTGCCCCCGAAATCAGGTTCATGTGCGAATAGCCCAGCCGCTCCGCCGCGTTGCGCACGGCAGTGACACAGCCCTCGTCAAAGGTCACGGGATCGAAGTGACCCACCGCCTCGATCTCGATCCCCAGCCCCAGGTCGGCGGCGATCTTCGGAGCCTCGGCCTCCAACCGCGCGCGCATCCCGTCAAGCTTGGCCCGATCCGGCGAGCGGAAGTCGATTGTGAAGACCGCCTTGCCCGGGATTACGTTACGCGAGTTCGGGTAGACGTTCGCCTGCCCCACCGCCCCCACCGCGCCCGGCTGGTTGTCCATCGCGATAACATGCACCAGCTCGATGATCCGCGCCATGCCAAGGCCCGCATTGACGCGCATGGTCATCGGCGTCGAGCCGGTATGCGCGTCCTTCCCCGTCAGCGTGACCTGCAACCACCAGAGGCCCTGCCCGTGGGTGACGACCCCGATGTCCTTGCCCTCGGCCTCGAGGATCGGTCCCTGTTCGATATGCAGCTCGAAGAAGGCGTGCATCTTGCGTTCCCCGACGGGTTCCTCGCCCTGCCAACCGATCCGCTTCAGTTCGTCACCGAAGGACTTGCCCTCGGCGTCCTTGCGCCCATAGGCCCAGTCCTGCTCATGCACCCCGGCAAACACACCCGACGCAAGCATAGCCGGGGCGAACCGGGTGCCCTCCTCGTTCGTCCAGTTGGTGACGACGATAGGGTGCTTGGTGCGGATGCCAAGGTCGTTCAGCGAACGGATCACCTCCAGCCCGCCAAGAACACCCAGCACGCCGTCATACTTGCCCCCCGTCGGCTGGGTGTCGAGGTGCGAGCCGACGTAGACCGGCAGCGCGTCGGGGTCGGTGCCTTCGCGCCGCGCGAACATGTTGCCCATCTGGTCGAGGCCCATCGAACACCCAGCCGCCTCGCACCATCGCTGGAACAGGGCGCGGCCCTCGCCATCGGCATCGGTCAGGGTCTGGCGGTTGTTCCCGCCCGCCACGCCAGGGCCGATCTTTGCCATCTCCATCAAGCTGTCCCACAGCCGTTCGCCGTTGATCTTCAGGTTCTGCCCCGGTTCGGCCATCTCACGCCCCCTGTTTCAGTTCGATTTCGACGAAGGCCATCGGCCCGGCCCCGCCGTTGATCACGTTGTGCTCGACCCCCGCCTTGCGCGAATAGCTCTCGCCCGCCCTGACGATGACGCTGCGGGTTTCGCCGCCGGGTTCTTCCAGCGTCATCTGGCAATGGGTCAGCGCCACGATGACATAGTCCAGCCCGTGCGTATGCCAGGCGGTCTCGGCCCCCGGCGCAAAGTCGAAGCGGGTGACGCGCACCCGGTCGTCATCGACCAGCGTGGTCGCCTCGGCGGCAGGTCGCGGCATCGTCCTCACCCGGCAATTATTCTTTGACCATTCGGTCAAGATCACGCTAGCAGAGCGGGACGGGCCGTCAAGGTTTTCACCCCCACACGCCCGCGCGCCCGCATGGAGTTGCCCGCACCTTGGACACCGGCCCCGCCCCGACCCGCATCCAGGCCCGCAACCGCGCGGCGATCCTCGAGGCCGCGCTGGATGTCTTCTCGGCGCAGGGGTTCCGCGGCGCGACGGTGGATGGCATCGCTGCGGCGGCAGGGCTGTCGAAGCCGAACCTGCTCTATTACTTCCCGTCCAAGGAGGCGATCCACGACGCGCTGCTGGCTGGCCTGCTGGACCTCTGGCTCGCGCCGCTGCGCGCGCTCGACCCGCACGGCGATCCGCTGGAAGAACTTCTTGCCTACGTCCACCGCAAGCTGGAAATGAGCCGCGAGTTGCCGCGCGAAAGCCGCCTGTTCGCCAACGAGATCCTCCAGGGCGCACCCCGGATCGGGCAGGCGCTGGAAGGCGAACTGAAGGCGCTGGTGGATGAAAAGGCGGCGGTCATCGCGGGGTGGGTCGCACAGGGCCGCATCGCGCCTTTACACCCTCGCCACCTGATCTTCTCGATCTGGTCGCTGACCCAGCACTATGCGGACTTCGACGTGCAGAACCGCGCCGTCCTGGGGGATGAAGACCCTTTCACCCATGCGCCTGCCTTCGTCGATACGCTGTTCCGCCGCCTGCTAACCCCACCCGCGACCGGCTAACCCCGGTAATACCAGCGCATCAGCAGTGGGGTCAGATACATCGGCATCTGGTAGCAGCCGATGAACAACAGGATCGGCGTGGTGATCTCGGGCGGCAGGGCCACAAGGAACAGCGCGATATTGCGGTTGCCCGCGATGATCGACAGCGGCGTGCGATCGGGGCGGGTTTTCAGGAGAACTCCGGCCAGCAGTTGCAGCCCGAAGTTGGCGGCGAAGGCGGCGGCAAGCCAGGTGAAGAAGCGCGCCGGTTCCTGAGTCAGCGCCGGACCGGCGGCGGACATCAGGCCGATCACCATCACCGCCATCAGCAGCGCCGAGGCGCCGTCGATTGCCTGAACCTGCCGCGCATCCGGCACGGGCAACAGGCGCGCCCGCAGCCAGAAGGCGAAGGCCGCGGCGGTCAGGATGATCGCCGTCAGCCGCAGCGAAACCCAGAGCAGCGCGGCAGGCCCGCCAAGGCCCTGCGTCAACAGGAAGACCGGGATCACCGTCAGCGGCAGCAAGGCCGTCCCGGCGATCACCAATCGCAGCGCGGGCACCGGCGGCCCGCCCGCCATCACCGTGAGGTTCGGCGATCCGGCGACCGAGGGTGCGGCGGTCATCAGCGTCAGCGCGACCGCCAGCGGGGTTCCGGCCATCCCGAGTACCAGAAACGCCAGCGCGACAACCACCGGCACCGCGACCTGAAAGGCCAGCACAGCCCCGACAAGCCGCGGCAGCTCTTCCAGCGAGGTAGCCGCCTGCCGGTGCCCGATGCGAAAGGCCGCGATGAAGATCAGCCCGGCCACCATGACCGGCAGCCAGGGCCGCATCGCCTGGGCGAGATCCTGCAACAGCAGCCCCGCCACCAGCCCGGCGACCAACAGCAGCCGCCCATGGCGGGCGGCCAGCACCAGCAGTTGCATCAGGTGCCGGGCCGCTGGCGGATGTTCTCGGGCAGCCAGGTGGCGATCTCCGGGAAGAAGATCAGCACGAAGACCATCAGCACC
>JAGRMS010000342.1 GCA_020441135.1 Pseudooceanicola sp. | reverse complement strand
TTCTGCTGCAACGGCATCATTCCCGGCTTCTCGCAATCCGGCGGCATGGGCCTGCTCGCCGCGCAATGGATGGTCGAGGGCGAGACGCTCTACGACATGTTCCCCTGGGACATGGCCCGCTTCGGCGCCTGGGCCGACAAGGCGTTTACCAAGGCCAAGGTGGAAGAGGTCTATACCCACCGTTTCGCCATCCACTTCCCGAACGAGGAACGCCCCGCCGGCCGCCCCGTGCGCACCCGCCCCGCCTATCAGCGGCAAAAGGACATGGGCGCGGTCTTCGGCCTGAACTTCGGCTGGGAACACCCGGCCTGGTTCTCGGACACGCCGGGCACGGTGGATACCAACGGCTTCACCCGCCAGAACTGGTGGGAACCGGTGGGGCGCGAATGCCGGATGCTGCGCGAAAATGCCGGGATCATCGACATCTCGAACTTCGCCAAATACCGCGTGGCGGGGACGGGGGCCGAGGACTGGCTGAACGCGCTCTTCGCCAACCGGATGCCGAAGGCGGTCGGCAAGTCCTGCCTGACCCCGCTGATCGGCAAGCGCGGCGGCATTGCCGGCGACTTCACCGTGACGCGGCTGGGGGCCGAGGAGTTCTGGATCATCGGCTCCGGCATGGCCGAACGCTATCACCAGCGGTTCTTCCGCGCGCTGCCGTTGCCGGACGGGACGACGTTTGAGAGCCTCACCGACTCGCATTGCGGCTTCAACGTCGCCGGGCCAAAATCGCGCGAGCTGCTGCAACGGCTGACCAACGCCTCGCTCGACACCGCCGATTTCCCCTTCATGGCCTCGCGCCGGATCGAACTTGCCGGGGTCGACTGCGTGGCGCTGCGGGTCTCCTTCACCGGCGATCTGGGCTGGGAACTGCACTGCGCCGCCGGGGATCAACTGCGCCTTTACGATGCCCTGCTGGAAACGGGCCGCGCCTTCGGGGCCGGGCCGGTTGGCAGCCGCGCGCTGATGAGCCTGCGCATCGAAAAGGGCTATGGCTCGTGGAGCCGCGAGTATTCGCCGGAATACTGGCCGCAAGAGGTCGGGCTGGATCGCCTCGTCAAATTGGACAAGGACTTCCTGAACAAGGACGCCGTCGCCGCGAACCTGGCGAAGGAGCCGCGCGAGCAGCTGGTCGTGCTGGCGCTGAACGAGGCCGACACCGCCGCCTCCAACGCCGACGCCACGGGCGGCGAGCCGATCTTCAAGGGCGGCACCGGCATCGGCCGCGTCACCTCGGGCGCCTACGGCTATTCGGTCGGGCAGTCGCTGGCGCTCGGCTACGTCAAGGGCGCCGCCCCCGGCGATGCCGTCGAGGTCATGGTGCTGGGCCGCCCGCACCGGGCGGTGATCCTGGCGGAACCGCCTTTCGATCCGTCGGGAGCACGGCTAAGGGCCTAGGCCGCGACAAACCCCACGTGCTGAACGGCCTCGCGAACCAGGCGCGGCGGGTCCACGGCGCGCGGGGCGTCCGGCACCTCGCCTTTCGGACGCGGGCGTCCGAACAGCGGCCCGAGCGCCCCCAAGATCGCCGCCTCGCAGGGTGTGACCGCCGCTGTCGTCAGATCGGCGGTCGTTGGCTCTGAACCCGGTTGCCGGGCCCGCTGCGCGCCTCCTTTCGACGTGGCCGCACCTCAGGCCGACAGCAACCGCCGACACGCGCGCAAGATCTCCCGCTCCACCTCGCGCAGCATCGCCGCGCGGGGTGTCTCCGCATCGCTGACGCACCAGAGCGCCAGCGACCCCCGAGGCAGGTCGATGGCGGAGCAGGCGACGATCCCCGCCAGGGCGCGTCCCACCACGTCCGGCAGCACGGCCACGCCCAGGCCCGACCGCACCGCCTCCACCAGGGTCTCGAAATCCTGCACGCGCGTGACATTGCCGCCGCCGCCCGCCTCCAGCGTGACAAGGTGCGGACGGGTCTGGCTGAAGGCGTGCATGTTCAGGTCGTCCGCCCCCAGCGCCGCCTCCATCCGCGCGACCGATGCAGGTGTGCCGTAAAGCGAGGCCGACAGGCTGGCGAGACGCCGGGCCGACGGCCCCGGCGGCATCGTCCGTGCAGCGACCAGCGACAAATCCGCGGCCGCCGCCTCCGGCAACAGGTCGAATTGCAGCCCCGGATGCCGCCCCCGCAAGACCGCCAGCGCGGGCAGTACCGCCAGCGGCACGATCCAGCGCGGTGCCGCCAGAGTCACCCGCCCGGCAAGCCCCGACACCGCCGGCCGCGACAGCACCGCCGCGCCGTTGACGATTTGCGCCATCGCCTCCGCCCGGTCGGCCACCTGCCGCCCCAGCGGCGTCAGCCCCCAGCGCGACCCGCTGCGATCCACCAGCGCCCCGCCCACGCCGCTTTCCAGCCGCCTCAGCCGCCGGGCGACGGTCTGGTGCGACAGCCCCAGCCCCTTGCCCGCCCGCGCGGTCGATCCCGCCAGCGCCAGCGCGCGCAGCACGTTGAAGTCGTCCCAGTCGATCCGGCCCATCCTGTCCATGCGCGGACCATATCCCGCGAATCCTGTCCAAGCCGTTACCGGACCCCCTCACATCGACGAAAGAATGTAGAGCTTGCGCATGGGGCTGTGGATCACCCACTCGCCTTTCCACCCCTGCGGCAGCACCAGCAGGTCGCCCGGCCCGATCTCGCGCGCGCCGCTGCCGTCGGCGTTCCGCACCGTCGCCGTCCCGCCCAGGATATGGCAGTATTCGCCCATCGCGCTGCGGTCGGCGGTGAAATGCCCCGGCGTGCATTCCCAGATGCCGATCTTCGTGCGCCCGTCTTCCGAGGACCAGAGCGGCGCGGTGGCTTCTTCCTGCCCGGGTGTCAGGGTCGTGGGCTTGGGCGCGAAGGCCCCCACCTTGACCGCGGAGAGGTCGCCGAAGGTCTGCAAGTCGATCATGGTTTGTCCTTTCAGGGTGTCATCTCTGCTGCGACGCGCCGCCGCCCCGACCGCCCGCCTGCCGGCGCAGTCATCCGCGCCAGCGTCACGCGCCGCCCTCCGCGTATCGGTTCAGCCCGCTGCGAATCCGCTCCACGATCATCGCCGTCGCCGGGCTCGGCGCATGGTCCTTCGCGGTCAGCATGGCGATCTCGGTCTCGACTCTCGGCACGAAGGGCCGCCAGACCACGCCGTCGCCCAGTTCGGCCTTGCCGTTGATCGGGTCGATCAGTGCCACGCCTGCCCCCGCCGCCACCATGTTGCGCACGATGGCAAAGTAGTAACCCGAGGTGTTGCGGATCACGTCCACGCCTGCCTCGGACAGCAAGCGGTCCAGCTGCCGGTCCACCATGTGGTCGCCCAGGATCGCGATCACCGGCCGCCCCTCCAGCATCGCGGGCCGGATCACCTCCTGTCCCGCCAGCGGATCGTCCGACCGCATCACGCAGACGCATTCCAGCCGGAACGGCTCGGAAAACACCCCCGCCACCGGCACCGGCGTGTCGATCAGCCCGATGTCGATCTGCCGACCGCTGACCCAGGTAGAGATCTGGCGCGAGGAATGCACCCGCATCTCGACCCGTGTGCCCGGATGGTCGCGGTGATAGCCCGCGATCAGCCCCGGCAGGAAGTTCACCGCCAGCACCCCGTTCGTCGCGATGCTGACACTCCCCGCCGCGCCCGACCGGATCTCTTCCGCGCGCCGGTCGATCCGGTTCAGCGCCAGCAGGCTCTGCGCGACCTCGGCGTGCAGCAGCATTGCCTCGGCGGTCGGGGCAAAGAACCCCCGGTCGCGGTGGAACAGGCGAAACCCAAGGTCCGCCTCCAGGTTGCCAAGCGCGATGCTGACCGCCGGCTGCGTCAGGTTCAGCCGCTCTGCCGCGCGCGAGACGGAACCCGCCTCGATCAGCGCGTTGAAGACTTCCAGGTGGCGCAGCTTGATCTGCATCAGTTCCGTTCATCATAAGCAAATCGAATATATCAATAATCCGTATTAAATTGATTTAATCGTAACGCCTTCGTAACGTCAAGCGCAGGCACGCGTCGGGGGAGGCCGGATTGCAGGCGACACTCAGGGCATCGGACACGCTGGCGACGGGTTTCAGCGATCGCTCCTACTGGCTCGACGGGCTGCCCGCCGCGCCCGCGACGCCCGCCCAGCCGCTGGCCTCGGCGGATGTGGTGATCGTCGGCTCCGGCTACACCGGCCTCAACGCCGCCATCGAGACGGCGCGCGCCGGGCGCTCCACCCTGGTGCTCGACGCGGGCGATCCCGGCTGGGGCTGCTCCTCCCGCAACGGCGGCCAGATCAGCACCAGCATCAAGCCCTCGCTCGACAAGCTCTCCGCCCGCTTCGGGGCGGAACGCGGCCGCGCGATCCGGATGGAGGGACAGGCGGCGCTCGACTGGATCGAGCAGCGCATCGCGGACGAAGGCATCGACTGCCACTTCCGCCGCGTCGGCCGCTTCCACGCCGCCCACACGCCGCAGCATTACGAGGAACTGGTCCGCGACGCCGAGATCATGCAGCGGCGCGAAGGCATCGACTCCATCGTGGTGCCCCGCGCCGAGCAACGCCGGGAACTCGGCACTGACACGTATTTCGGCGGCGTCGTCTACACCCGCCACGCCTCGGTCGACCCCGCGCGCTATCATCGCGGACTGCTCGCCAGCGCCATCAAGGCGGGCGCACATGTCACCGGCCATTGCGCCGTGCTGTCAATCCAGAAGGACGCGAGCGGCTTCGTCCTCGACACCGAAAAGGGCAAGGTGCGCGCCCGCGACGTCATCGTCGCCACCAACGGCTATACCTCGCGCCTGACCCCCTGGCTGCGCCGCCGCGTGATCCCCATCGGCAGCTACATCATCGCCACCGAGTTGCTGCCCGAGGCGCTGGTCGATGAACTCTTTCCCACCGACCGCATCGCCTCGGACACCTGCAAGGTGATCTACTACTACCGCGCCTCGCCCGACCGGCGGCGCATCCTGTTCGGTGGCCGCGTTTCGGCGACCGAGACCAACCCGGCCATCAGCGGACCGAAACTGCACGCCGACATGTGCCGCATCTTCCCGCAGCTGAAGGGCTACAGGGCGACGCACTCCTGGACCGGAACGGTTGCCTATACCTTCGACGAGCTGGCGCATACGGGCGTCCATGACGGTATCCACTACGCGATGGGCTATTGCGGTTCGGGCGTGTCGATGGCCTCCTACCTTGGCATGCGTCTTGGCCAGAAGGTGCTGGGTCTCGCGGAGGGCAGGACCGCCTTCGACAACCTGCCGTTCCCCACGCGGCCTCTCTACAACGGCACGCCCTGGTTCCTGCCGGCCGCTGTCGCCTTCTACCGCTGGCACGACCGCCAGCAATACCGCCGCGCGATGGCGGCGCACTGATCATCCGGGCGGACGACCCGCCAGCCGCCCGGAAATAACATAAGGCGAACCCAAAGGGCGCTTGCGCGCCGGACAACAGAGGAGTTGACGCATGAAGTTCTCACTGACCCTTTCACTGGCCGCGGGCCTGATGGCAACGACGGCGCTGGCGCAGGACAAGCAGGTCACGATCGCCTCCTGGGGCGGTTCGTTTCAAGAAGCGCAGAGCAAGGCGCTGTTCATTCCCGCCGCGAAGGCAACCGGCATCGCGGTCAAGGAAGAGACCTATGGCGGCATGTCCGACGTGCGCCTCCAGGTCTCCACCGGGGCGGTGACGCTCGACATCGTCGCCAGCGGTTCCGGCTCCGCCGCCCGCGCCGGGGCCGAGGGGCTGCTGGAGCCGCTGGATTACAACGTGATCGACGTCTCGACCTTCTACCCGACGCTGAAAAGCGAATACTGCGTCGGCGGCGACGTGTTCTCGACCGTCTATGCCTGGAACACCAAGACCTATGGCGACGCCGGCCCGCAAAGCTGGGCCGACTTCTGGGACGTCGAGAAGTTCCCCGGCAAGCGCGCCTACCGCAACAAGGTCGCGGGTGCGCTGGAACCGGCGCTGATGGCCGACGGCGTCGCGCCCGAGGACGTCTACAAGGTGCTCGATTCCGAGGAAGGCATCGAACGCGCGATCAACAAGATTCGCGAGCTGAAGCCGCATATCGACGTGTTCTGGACCTCCGGCGCGCAGCAGGCCCAGCTGATGAAGGACGGCGAGGTCGACATGACCACCGGCTGGAACGGGCGTTTCGACAATGCCGCCAAGGACGGGGCGCAGGTGAAATACAGCTTCAACCAGGCGTTGCTCGATTACGACTGCTTCGCGATCCCGAAGGGCGCGCCGAACAAGGATACGGCGATGGCCTTCCTCGCCGAGATTTCCAAGGCCGAGTATCAGGACGACCTGCCGAAATACATCACCTACGGCCCGACCAACAAGGCGGCCTTCGACACGGGCGAGATCACGCCCGAGGTAGCGGCGATGCTGCCGTCCTCGCCCGCAAACGCGGCGATGCAACTGCCGATCTCGCTGGAATGGTACATCAAGTGGGAAAGCGTCGCCGACGAGAAGTACCAGTCGATGCTGACCGAGTAATCCGGCAACCCGGGCGGCGGGGCCTGTCTCGCCGCCCCCTTTGACGCAAGGCCCGACCAGTGACCGATCAGACCAAGGCTGCGCTGCCGATCACGGTGCGCAACATCACCAAGACCTACGGCAGGGTCTTCGCGCTGAACGATGTCTCGCTCGACATCCGCAGCGGCGAATTCCTGACCCTGCTCGGCCCCTCCGGTTCGGGCAAGACCACGCTTCTCATGGTGCTGGCCGGCTTCACCCGCCCCGACCGTGGCAGCCTCACCTTCGGCGACCGCGAGGTGATCCGCACCGCGCCCCACCTGCGCGACGTCGGCATGGTGTTCCAGAACTACGCCCTGTTCCCGCACATGACCGTCGCGGGCAACGTCGGCTATCCCCTCCGTCTGCGCGGCGTGGCAAAGGCCGAAGCCGGCCGGCGCATCGAGCGCGCCCTGGAAACCGTCCAGCTTGGCGGCTACGGCAACCGCCGCATCGACCAGCTGTCCGGCGGGCAGAAACAGCGCGTGGCGCTCGCCCGCTCCATCGTCTTCGAACCGCGCATCCTGCTGATGGACGAACCGCTCTCGGCCCTCGACAAGAAGCTGCGCGACCGGATGCAGATCGAACTCCGCCACCTGCACGAAAAGCTCGGCATGACCACCGTCTACGTCACCCACGACCAGCGCGAGGCGCTGACGATGTCCGACCGGATCGCCGTTGTGAACCACGGGCGGATCATGCAACTGGCGAACCCCCGCGACCTCTACAACCAGCCCGCCAACCGGTTCGTCGCCGACTTCATCGGCGACAGCGCGTTCCTTCCCGTCCAGCGCGAAGGCTCCACGGTGTCTTTCGCGGGCCAGCCGCTGACCCTCGCGCATCCGATCCCCGACGCCGCCTCGCTGCTGCTGATGATCCGCCCCGAACGCCTGCGCCTCGCGCGCGACATCACCGAGGGCATGAACACGTTTCAGGCCACCGTGACCGAGGTCGTCTACCAGGGCGACAGCTTCCTGCTCTATGCCCGCACCGGGGACGGTTCCGAGCTCGCCATGCGCGGCGCGATCCGGGGCGGCACCGTCTCGGGCCTGCCCGCCACCGGCGACCGCATCACCCTTGGCCTCGACCCCGCCGACACCGTGCTGATCGACGGCGAAGAGGTCCGCCGATGACCGCCGACCTCAACGCCGCCGGCCTGCGCCGGGACGAGGCGGCGGAACGTCTCGCGCTGTTCGGCCTCGCCTCGCCCGCGCTGCTGCTGGTGCTGATCGTCATGGTCCTGCCGGTCGGCTGGCTGTTCTATGTCTCCTTCGTCGGGGCGGATGGCGGGTTCTCCATGGAAAACTACGCCCGGATGGTCAGGGAAAAGTCCTACGGCCGCATCTTCCTGCAAACCTTCAACGTCAGCCTGCTGACCACCGGCCTCTGCATCCTGATCGGCTACCCGCTGGCCTACTTCATTTCCGGCCTGCCCACGCGCATCGCCAACCTCTGCCTGATCACCGTGCTCCTGCCGTTCTGGACCTCGCTGCTGGTGCGCACCTACGCCTGGCTGGTGCTGCTGCAGAAACAGGGGCTGGTGAACACCTGGGCCATCTCCCTCGGCCTCTGGGACGAGCCCATCAAGATGGTCCACAACCTGACCGGCACGCTGATCGGCATGGTCCACATCATGCTGCCCTTCCTGATCCTGCCCGTCTACGGCGCCATGCGTGCCATCGACCGGGATTACCTGAAAGCCGCCGCCAACCTCGGCGCCTCGCCCACGCGCGCCTTCTGGACGGTCTTCGTGCCCCTGTCCGCCCCCGGCCTCTTCGCCGGCGCGCTGATGGTCTTCATCCTCTGCCTCGGCTTCTTCGTCACCCCCGCCGTGCTGGGCGGCGGGCGCGTCATCCTCGTCTCGATGAAGATCGTCTCGAATATCGAGCTCTTCGTGAACTGGGGCGCCGCCAGCGCACTGGGGGTGGTGCTGCTGGCGCTCACCTTCCTGATCCTCTGGGTCGCCTCCAAGTTCGTCCGGCTGGAACAACTGACAGGCGGGGGCCACTGATGCTGCGCTGGCTCGCCCGACCTGCCTCGGAAACCCAGGTCACGCACCTGCAACGCCTCTGGCTCTACGTTTTTGCCATCGTCGCCATGGCCCTGCTGGTGCTGCCGACCCTCATCGTCATCCCGATGTCCTTCTCGGACTCGCAATACCTCGAGTTTCCGCCGCAGGAATGGTCGCTCCGCTGGTATCGCCACTACCTGTCTTCCCCCGAGTGGATGGAGGCGACCTGGACCTCGCTCAAGGCCGCTTTCCTCACCATGCTGGTCGCCACGCCGGTTGGCGTCGTCGCGGCCTACGGACTGCACGCCTCCAGCTTTCCGCTGGTCCGCCTCGCCTTCGTCACCCTCATCACCCCGATGATGGTGCCCGTCGTGCTGGTCGCCATCGGCGCCTTCTACGCCTATGTGAAACTGAAGATCCTCTACACCCTCTCCGGGCTGGTCATGGCCCACACCATCCTTGCCCTGCCTCTGGTGCTGATCGTCACCGGCTCGGCGCTGAAAAGCTACGACATGAACCAGGAGATGGCCGCCCGCTCCCTCGGCGCGCCGCGCTGGAAGGCGTTCCTGACGGTGACGCTGCCGCAGATCCGCTTTGCCGTCGTCACCTCGGCGCTGCTGTCGTTCCTCACATCCTTCGACGAGGTGGTGGTCGCCATGTTCGTCTCGGGGGGCGACAACCCGACCTTGACGCGCAACATGTTCAATGCGCTGCGCGACCAGATCGACCCGACCATCGCATCGATCTCGACCATCATGATCGTCGTCACGTCGCTGTTGATGGTCCTGGCACAACTCTTCGGACGCGGGAAATAATTGGACAACTACGATTACATCATCGTCGGCGCCGGATCGGCGGGGTCGGTTCTGGCGGCGCGCCTGGCCGAGGACGCGCGGACCCGCGTCCTGCTGCTGGAAGCGGGGCCATCGGACCTGCACCCCTGGATCCAGATGCCCATCGGCTATGGCAAGGCGTTCTACGACGCCCGGTTCAACTGGAAATACACGACCGAGCCAGACCCGAACCGCGACGGCGCGCGCACCTACTGGCCGCGCGGCAAGGTTCTGGGCGGCTCCAGCTCGATCAACGCGATGGTCTGGGCGCGCGGGCACCGGCACGACTACGACGAATGGGGCGCCGTCGCGCCCGGCTGGGGCTGGTCGGACATCGCGCCGCTGTTCAGGCGGATCGAGGACTGGGAGGGCGGCGACGACGGCATCCGGGGGCAGGGCGGTCCGGTCCACATCCACGACGTTCGGGACGAGGTCCACCCGCTGACCCGAACCTACATTCAGGCAATGGCGCAGGCGGGCTTCCCGCAGGCCCCCGACTATAACGGCGCCGACATGGAGGGCGCGGCCTTCTACCAGATCACCACCCGCGGCGGCTTTCGCGCCTCGGCGGCGCGCAGCTATCTCTGGCCCGCGAAGAAACGCGCCAACCTGCGCATTCTGACCCGCGCCCAGGCCACCCGCGTCGTTCTTGAGGGTCGCCGCGCCACCGGCGTCGAATACCGCCACAAGGGCCGCGCCGTCACCGCGACCGCCCGCCAGATCATCCTCTGCGGCGGGGCGATCAACTCGCCGCAGCTGCTGCAACTCTCGGGCATCGGCCCCGGCGCGCTGCTGCAACGCCACGGCATCCCGGTGATCCACGACAACCCCCACGTCGGACGCCACCTGATGGACCACCTCGGCGCCGACGCGCTCTACCGCGTTAACGTGCCCTCGCTGAACCAGCAGCTCGGACCGCTCTGGGGCAAGGCCTGGAACGGGCTGCGCTACGTCCTGACCCGCAAGGGCCCGCTATCGCTGTCGCTGAACCAGGGTGGCGGCTTCATCCGGGTGATGGAGGACGCCACCCGCCCCGACATCCAGCTCTACTTCTCGCCGGTCTCCTACACCCGCGCCCCCGTCGGCGTGCGCCCCCTGATGAACCCCGACCCCTTCCCGGGGATGCTGCTGGGCTTCAACCCCTGCAAGCCGACCAGCGAGGGCTACCTGGAAATCGCCTCGCCCGACCCGCTGGCCGCGCCAAGGCTGCACGCCAACTACCTCGACACCAACTACGACCGCGCCGTGATGCTGGCGGGCATGGCGCTGATGCGCAAGATCGCGCAGACGCCCGCGTTCAAGGCGGTGATCGAGGAGGAAATCGCGCCCGGACCGCAGGTCGCGGACGAGGCGCAGATGGCCGAGTTCATCCGCCAGAAGGCCTGGACCGTGTTCCACCAGTGCGGCACCGCCCGCATAGGGTCCGACCCGGGAAACGCGGTCGTGGACCCCAGCCTGAAAGTCCACGGCATCGAGGGCCTGCGCGTGGCCGATGCCTCGATCTTCCCCACCATCCCCACCGGCAACACCAACGCCCCGGCGATCATGACCGGGGAAAAGGCCGCCGACATCCTCCGCGCCGCGGCCAGACAGGATTCCCCATGAAACTGAAATCCATCGAGACCTTCACCAGCCGCTACATCGGCTTCGTCCGCGTCACGGCAGAGGACGGCGCGCAGGGCTGGGGCCAGGTCTCGACCTACAATTCCGACATCACCTGTCAGGTGCTGCACCGCCAGGTCGCGCCGGTGATGCTGGGCGCGGATACCACCGACCTCGACGACCTGCTCGACCTCGTGACCGAGCGCGAGCACAAGTTTCCCGGCTCCTACCTGCGCCGGGCGATGGCGGGAGTGGATACCGCGATCTGGGATCTGCGCGGCAGGCGTGCGGGCAAGCCGGTGGCGGAACTGCTGGGCGGTTCGGCGGGACCGGTGCGCGCCTATGCGTCCTCGATGAAACGCGACATCACGCCCGGGGACGAGGTCGAGCGCATGAAGCGCCTGCGCGACGCCCACGGTTTCGACGCCTTCAAGGTCCGCGCCGGGGCCGAGGTCGGGCGCGGCAAGGACGAATGGCCGGGCCGGACCGAAGAGATCATCCCGACCATGCGCCGCGAACTGGGGCCGGACGCGCACCTGCTGATCGACGCCAACAGCTGCTACGCCCCCGCCCGCGCCATCGAGGTGGGCCGGATGCTCGAGGGCGAAGGCTTCGAGCACTACGAGGAACCCTGCCCCTACTGGGAACTGGAGCAGACGAAGGAAGTCACCGACGCGCTCGACATCGCGGTGACGGGGGGCGAGCAGGACTGCGACCTGACCGTCTGGAAACGCATGATCGACATGCACGCCGTTGACATCGTGCAGCCCGACATCCTCTATATCGGCGGCATCTGCCGCACCCTGCGCGTCGCCCGCATGGCGGCGGAAGCGGGCCTGCCGGTCACGCCCCATGCCGCCAACCTTGGGCTGGTGACGCTTTATACCATGCACCTGCTGCGGGCGATCCCGAACGCCGGGAAATACCTCGAGTTCTCGATCGAGGGCGAGGACTACTACCCCTGGCAGCTGAACCTCTACACGTCCGACCCCTACGTCATCGAGAACGGCCAGGCCACCGTCACCGACGCGCCGGGCTGGGGGGTCGAGATCGCGCCGGACTGGCTGGCAAAATCCGCCTATCAGGTCAGCAGCCTCTGAGGGCCGGACAGGAAGACTCTGGCGGGATCGGGGAAATGCCTGTAAGCTGAGCGTCGAGACCCCGCAAAGGGGCGACAGGCACAAAGGGCAGTACCCATGACTGAGATGGTCTATGGCGCCGCTCCCGACAGGGGTGGCGAGCCGATTCTTCCCAAGTGGTGGCGTACCGTCGACAAGGGCTCCATGGCCTGCGTGCTGCTGCTCTTTGCCATCGGCCTGCTGCTCGGGCTGGCGTCCTCGCCGCCGCTGGCCGCCCGCAACGACTTTGCTCCCTTCCACTACGTCCAGCGCCAGGCGGTCTTCGGCGGGCTGGCGCTGCTGGCGATGATCATTACCTCGATGATGCCCCCGGTGATGGTGCGCCGCCTCGCCGTGCTCGGCTTCTTCGCCAGCTTCGTCGCGCTGGCGATGCTGCCGTTCCTCGGCACCGACTTCGGCAAGGGCGCGGTGCGCTGGTA
>JAGRMS010000341.1 GCA_020441135.1 Pseudooceanicola sp. | reverse complement strand
GGCACAGGCCCTGCACGGCCACGGCGACGCCCGAGGACGAACCGCCCGAGATCATGATCGCGCCGTCTTTCTCGATCATCGACTTGGCCGAGGCGCGCGCGGCGTCAGACTTGGTCTGGGTGTCGCCGGTGACGAACTTCACTTCCTTGCCGAGGATGCCGTTGCCCTTCAGCGCCTTCGAGGAGAAGGTGTCAAGGCAACCGCCGCCGTTGTTCAGGTGTTCGACGGCCAGTTCGAAGGCGCGCAGCTCGTCCATGCCTTCGTCGGCATAGGGCCCGGTCTGCGGCACGTTGAAGCCGAGCGTGACAGAGCTGCCCGTCGGCTCGTTGGTAAAGGCTGCGGCGGATGACGCCGTAAAGATCGTGGGCAGCGCAAGCCCGGCCCCGGCGACAGCGCCGGTCCGCAGCACGCCACGACGTGTGACATCGTTCTTGGACATTAACATCCTCCCTTTGGTGAAACGCGCGTCGCGGCTCCTCTGCTTCCGCGGCGCGCAGGCACTTCTGTGCAAAGGGAGTATGAGCGCAGTGGTGAAAATCTGGCAATAAACCGCTTGATCTGAACGATATTTTTGTAAAGAAATGCACAGGGCGCATGGCGGGTATGTAAAATGCGTTATGTTGCGCCGCAGAAAGCCCTTGAATTGCCGCGACAATCACGAAGGGGTGAACGATGCCGCGCGACAGCCTGACCGGAGCGCGAATCCGCGAGCGCCGCTCGATCGCCGGGATGAGACAGGCGGACCTGGCGCGACAAATTGGCATATCCGCCTCGTATCTCAACCTGATCGAGCACAACCGGCGCAGAATCGGCGGCAAGCTGCTGGTCGAGATCGCGCGCGTGCTGAACGTCGAACCCTCGATGCTGACCGAAGGGGCGGAGGCCGCGCTGATCGCCACCCTGCGCGAGGCGGCGGCGGACGCGGGCGCCGTGACCGCCGAGACCGACCGCGCCGACGAACTGGCGGGCCGCTTTCCCGGCTGGGCCGAGGTGCTGGCGCTGCTGCACCGCCGCGTCGCCTCGCTGGAGCGCACCGTCGAGACGTTGTCGGACCGGCTGACCCACGACCCGCACCTGGCGGCTTCGCTGCACGAAGTGCTGTCGACCGCCGCGGCGATCCGCTCGACCGCGTCGATCCTGGCCGAGACCGACGGGCTGGAACCGGAATGGCGCGACCGGTTTCACCGCAACCTGAACGACGACAGCCGCCGCCTGGCCGAAAGCAGCAAGGCGCTGGTGGGCTATCTCGACGACAACGACACCAGCGAGATGCAGCGCGGGGTTCCGCGCGAGGAGGCCGAGGCGTTTCTCGCCGCGCGCGGCCATCACTTTCCGGGGCTGGAGAGCGGCGAGCAGAGCCCCGATGACATCCTGCGCGGGGCGAAGGATCTTGCCGGGCGCGCGGCCCGCCACATCGTCCGGGATATCCTGCTGCAATATCAGCAGGATGCACAGGCCCTGCCGTTCGACATCTTTTCCGCCGCCCTGTCGCGCCTTGGTCCCGATCCGGCGGTGCTGGCCGCAGAGCTTCGGGCCGATCTTCCGGCGGTGATGCGCCGCCTCGCCGCGATGTCCGACGAACACATGCCGGGCGGGGCCGGGCTGGTGATCGTCGATGCGGCGGGCAGCATCCTGTTCCGCAAGCCTGTCGCGGGCTTTGCCCTGCCGCGCTTTGGTGCGCCCTGTCCGCTCTGGCCGCTGTTCCTGGCGCTCAGCCGTCCGCTGGTGCAGGTCCGCCGCCGGATCACCCAGGTCGGGCGGGGAACGGCGCATTTCGACTGTCTCGCGCTGGCCTGGCCGCAGGGAACGACGGGCTATTCGGACCACCCGCTGTATCATGCCATCATGCTGGTCCTGCCGGTCCGCCCATCGGAGGCCGAACGCGACAGCCTGCTCCAGGTCGGCAGCACCTGCCGCGTCTGCCCAAGGCCCGCCTGTCCCGCGCGGCGCGAGCCGTCGATCCTGCGTGAAGGGTTTTGACTTGTGCGGGGCCGCAGGGCAGACTTCTGCAACCTGCCGGGGCGCCACGGGCGACCGGCAGCGGGGAGAGGGGCCCCGCCGGGGAGGGAAACAGGGTGAACAACCGCAACGTCCTTTTGATCGAGGATGAGCCGAACATCATCGAGGCGATCCGCTTCCTGCTGACGCGCGAGGGCTGGTCCGTCACCGCGCATTCCAACGGCGCGGACGCGGTGTCGGTGGTGCAGGCGGCGCGGCCCGACCTGGTGATCCTCGACATGATGCTGCCCGGCAAGAGCGGCATGGACATCCTGCGCGAGCTGCGCGCCATCGCCGACCTGGCGAAGCTGCCCGTGCTGATGCTGACCGCGCGCGGCCAGTCGCGCGACCGCGACATGGCGGAAAAGGCCGGGGTCAGCCGCTTCATGACCAAGCCGTTTTCGAACGCCGAAGTGCTGAAGGCGGTGCGCGACCTGGTGGCCCAGGCGTCACGACCATGACCGGGCCGGACAAGCCGCGCCCCGATGCCCTGCAACTCGACCGACAGGCGCTGAACCGCCGCCGCCTGAGCGACCTCGCCCGCCTGCTGCCCCTGGCGGGGGCGGGCCTGCTGATGGTGCCCGTGCTCTGGCCCGGCGTGCCCGAGACCGCCGCCGGGGTCGCGCCGGTGCGCACTTCGCAGGCGGTGCTCTACATCTTCGGCTGCTGGTTGGCGCTGATCGCCATCGCCGTCGCCTTTGGCGTCGCCGTGCGCCGGACGGATGCGGACGGCGCCGACGGGTCCGGGCCGGGATGACATGGCGACGCTCAACGTCCTCTTCGCCGTCTGTCTCGGCTATGTCGCGCTGCTGTTTGCCGTCGCCTTTGCCGCCGACCGCGCCGCCGCGCGGGGGCGCAGCACCTGGCTGCGCTCACCGCTGATCTACACGCTGTCCCTGTCGATCTACTGCACCGCCTGGACCTTCTACGGCGC
>JAGRMS010000340.1 GCA_020441135.1 Pseudooceanicola sp. | reverse complement strand
GTATTTGCAGGCGATGCAGTTGTCGTTGACGATATAGGTCATGGGGCGCGGCGTTCCGTTTCTGTCACGCCCTAGCTATGCCAGTGCCGCGGCGCATTCAAGCGGTGCGGGGCAGGAAGGACAACCCGTCGCGGCGTCCGCGCGGAAGGCGGGCGGAAATTCTTCTTGCCGCGGGTGAGGCCGGACCGGCGTTCCACGCCTCAGTCGTCGGCCGGATCGCCCTTCAGCGCATCGATGGCGCGGCGGTCACGCTTGGTGGGCCTCGGACCGCCGCTTTCGGCCTCGGGCAGAGAATCGGGTGTCAGATCCTCGTACAGCGCCTGCGCCTCGGGCGCCGGACCGCGCCGGTCGCCCAGCGCGAGGATGCGGACGACGCGGACGCGGCTGCCCTGGGGAAACGTCAGCACGTCACCGGGCGAAACGGTTTCGGACGGTTTGGACACCCGCTCGCCGTCGATGCGCAGATGCCCGCCGCTGACCTGCGCGGCGGCGAGCGTCCGGCTCTTGAAGAAACGCGCGAACCACAGCCACTTGTCCACGCGCAGCCTGGCGGGCGCGTCCGCCATCGCCCTACTTGTTCACCTTGAACCCGGCCAGCGCCGCGGCGAAGGGGTTGTCGGGGTCGATCTTCTTTTCCTCGCGCGGCGGGCGGGCAGCAAAGGGCTTGGGCGCATCCTTGTCCGGGCGCGGGCCTTTCGGCCCCTTGCCTTTCGGCTTGCCCCGGCCCCGGCCCTGCTCTTCGCCGTCGCGGCGGCGGGGCTTGCCCTGGCGGTCCCCCTGGGGGCGGCCCTGCGGGCGTTCGCGGGCCCAGGTGAAGGTGTAGAAGACCTCGGTCTCGGGCGTCTCCAACCCGGAGTCGGCGGCGGTGCCGACGGGCACCTCACTGTCGGCGACCTCGGGGAGGTCGGCGGGAACCTCGCCATCGGTCTCGGGCGTTTCAGCCACCGGGGCGATACCTTCGTCGACCGGCTCGGCGGCAGCTTCCGCCACATCCGCCGGTTCAGCCGTCTCCGGCCCGGGCACGGCGCTGCCTTCCTCGCCCCGGTCCATGACCGGGACGTCTTCGGACACCGGTGTTTCGGCTTCCGGCAGGACGGCGTCCACCGCCTTGACCTTCACCCGCTCGCCCCGTTCGGCGCGGTAGCCGAGGCCCCGCATCAGGTCGGCGAACTGGTCGAGCGTCATGCCGGTGATCGACAACAGCATGTCGGGCTTGGCCTCGAAGCCGCCCCGCGTATCGCCCGCCCGCAGCATGTCGGCGAGGCGTTCCAGCATGTCGATGCGGATCGCCCGCTCGCCCGCCTCGCGGTAGCCGGACATCGTGTGGTAGCCCTGCGGCATCCCCTTGGCGGAAGGGATCGTCACCAGCCCCGGAGGCGGCGGCGAGGGGAAATCCGAAAGCCCCTGCGCCAGCGACCACAGCACCAGCCGCAGGCGCGTCGGCGCGGGTTTCAGCAGCAGCGGCATGAAGATGGTGAACTGGCCGAAACGGATGCCGTGCTTGCGCAGCGCCCCGCGCGCGTCCTGGTCGAGATCCTTGACCTCTTGCGCCACCGCCGCGCGGCCGAGGATGCCGAAGCCCTCGACCATGCGGAAGGCAAAGCCCCGCGCAAGCCCGGTCAGCGCCTCGTCGCGGCTCAGCGCCAGCAGCGGTTCGAACAGCGCCGCGATCTTGCGGTCGATGAAATGTTGCAGGCGGCGCTGGACCTTCTGCGCGACGTCCGGCCCGGCCACATCGTCGACAAAGACCGAAACCTGCGGCCGCAGCGGCTCCTGCCCCGCGACCAGCTTGCCGACCGCGTGCTCGCCCCACATCAGGCCGCCCTGCTCGGTAAAGTCGATCTCGGTATCCGGCGCGTTGTAGAAGCGGTCGGCGCGCAGATGGAATTGCGGCGCCAGCGCCTGAAGCGACGCGGCCTTGATCGCCTTTTCCTCGGCCCCGGCGGCACCGCGGTCCGGGCTGAAGCGGAACCCTTCGAGCCGTCCGACGAATTCGCCTTCGACGGTCACTTCACCTTTATCGTTCACCTCGGCCAAAAGGGCCTCCTTCTGGTTGAGCCGCCGCATCAGAACGGAGGTGCGGCGGTCCACAAATCTCTGGGTCAGACGCTCGTGCAGCGCGTCCGATATCCTGTCTTCTACCGCGCGGGTTTCCTCGCGCCAATGGGTTTCGTCCGCCGTCCATCCCTTGCGCTGGGCCACATAGGTCCAGGTGCGGATGAAGGCCAGACGCTTGCTTAACGCATCGATGTCGCCATCGGTTCTGTCGATCCTGCGGATTTGTCGGGCCAGCCAGTCGTCGGGCACCTGGCCGCCGTCAGCGAGGTGGGTATAGATCGCCTCGAGCAGCGAGGCATGTTCGCCTTCGCTGATGCTGCGGAAGTCGGGGATGCGGCAGACATCCCACAGCAGCCGCACCGATGGCCCGTCGGTCGCGCGTTCCGCTATCGCATTGACCGAGGACAGGCTTTTCAGCGCCAGCAGGTCGTCGGCCTCGCGGGCGCGGGTCAGGTACTCGCCCTCGGGGATGACTTCCAGCGAGGCGATCAGCGCCTCGACAGTGCCAAAGCGCAGGTCGGAATTGCGCCAGTTCACCCGCTTCAGCGGCGCGAAACGGTGGTCCATGATCGCCTGCGCGACGCCTTCATCCAGCGGGCTGGCCTCGCCCGTCACGCCGAAGGTGCCGTTCGCCATGCCCCGCCCGGCCCGCCCCGCGATCTGCGCCAGCTCGTTCGGTTGCAAGGGACGCATCCGCCGCCCGTCGAACTTGGTGAGCGAGGAAAACGCCACATGGTCGATGTCGAGGTTCAGCCCCATCCCGATGGCATCGGTCGCCACGAGGTAATCCACGTCGCCATTCTGGTAGAGCGCAACTTGCGCGTTGCGGGTGCGCGGGGACAGCGC
>JAGRMS010000339.1 GCA_020441135.1 Pseudooceanicola sp. | reverse complement strand
TGTAGATCGTCGGGATGAGGGTCATCCAGCCGGTCTCTTCCTTGGCGAAACTCTTGCCGTCCGGGCCGTCGACAAAGCCGACGGTGTGGGGCGCGGTGCCCTGCGCGATCACGCTCTCGGGCGTCAGCTTGCCGGACCGGAAGATGCCGACGATCTTGTCGTAGTTCTTGATCTTGCTGGTATCCATCGCCTGCAGGTTGCCGGTCGGCCAGACCTTCTTGCAGATCCAGTATTCGATGTCGGCGATGTCGAAGCTGTCCGGCTGCGTCGCGGCGCGCTGGGTCACACTGTCGGAATCGAGCGCCGTCATCTCCAGCGTGAAGCCGAGGTCTTCCTTCACCTTCTTCGCGACATCGTTGAGGTTCGACACGCCCGTGCCGAACTGGCGCAGCGTGATGGTCTTGATATCCTGCGCCCAGATCATCGGCGCGGGTAGCGCGGTGGCGGCCACCGTGGCCACCCCGCCCTTCAGCACCATCCGGCGGCTGTATCTCATCTTGGACATGGTTCTCTTTCCCCTGTTGTTGTGGTCAGGCCTGGAGGCGGTGGGCCCGCCCCTCATCCCAGGCAAGGGTCACGCCCTCGCCCGGCGATTTCGGTGATCTGAAGTAGGCGTCCTCGGGCAGGATGGCCGTGACCTCCTCGCCCGCCTCGGTGCGCGCGGCCAAGGCAACGGTCGCGCCCTGGTATTCCACCGCCGTCAGCGTCGCGGCAATGCCGGTCTCGCCCAGCCGCACCGCATCCGCGCGGACCGCCACCTTGCCGCCGTTCAGGCTGATGACATTGTGCCCGCCCATGAAACGCGCCACGAACTCGGTCTTGGGCGCGCTCCAGACGTCGCGCGGGTGGCCCGCCTGCTCGATCACGGCGTTGTTCATGACGACCACCTCGTCGGCGAGGGCCAGCGCCTCGTCCTGCCCGTGGGTGACGTGGATGAAGATGATCCCCAGTTCCCGCTGGAGCCGCTTCAGCTCGGCCCGCATCTGGATGCGCAGGAAGGGGTCGAGCGCCGACAGCGGCTCGTCCAGCAGCAGCACCTTCGGCTGGGTGATCAGCGCCCGCGCCAAGGCCACCCGCTGCTGCTGTCCGCCCGACAGCTGCGCGGGCAGACGCTCGGCCAGCTTGCCCATCTGCACCAGCGCCAGCAACTCATCGGCCTTCGCGTGCCGGGTCGCCTTGTCCACGCCCTTCATCCGCAGCGAGAAGGCCACGTTGTCGCGCACGTTCAGATGCGGGAACAGCGCGTAGTTCTGGAACATCATCGCCGTGCCCCGCTGCGCCGGGGAAAGGCCCGAGATATCCGACTTGTCGAGCAGGATCGCCCCGTCGCTGACGCTCTCGTGCCCGGCGATCATCCGAAGGGTCGAGGATTTGCCGCAGCCCGACGGCCCCAGCAGACAGACGTAGCTCGCGGGCGCGAAGACGTGATTCAGATCGCGCACGGCAACGGTGTCGCCATAGCGTTTGGTCAGATGCACCAGTTCCAGATCCTGCGCCGTCCGCATGTCACCCCCTGCCATCGGTGCTTCAAGTCTGTCCCCCGCCGCGCCCGGCCCGCAGCGAAAAACCGCGCTGTTCGCCGAGGAACCGGCCCCGCGCCCAAGGATTGAGCGTTTGGCGCGGCGTTGTGCTCAATTTCAGATACAATTATGTATACAATCTCGCATCCGATCGCGAAAAAGGACGCCAGCTTGCCCTTCCCGGGCAATCGGCCCAGAATCACCCGGCAACGGAGACCCTTCATGAACGACCTTCCGGGGAACAACTGGACCGCCGAAAGCGTGGCGAGCGATCTCGAACGGGCGATTCACGAACACCGGCTGCCCCCCGGAACCAAGCTCGGCGAGGATGAACTGGGCGAAGTCTACGGCATCAGCCGCACCCTGGTGCGCGCCGCGCTCCAGACTCTGGGCCATCGCCGCCTGGTCGAGCACCGCCGCAACCGCGGCGCCTTTGTCGCCCAGCCGACCGTGCGCGAGGCCCGCGAGGTTTTCGAGGCCCGCGCCCTGCTGGAACCCCGCACCGCCCGCTCGGCCGCCGAACGCTGCACACCGCAGGACATCGCCATCCTGCGCGAGCATATCCGCGCGGAACATGCCGCGCTGGCGGCAGGCGAGCATGGCAAGGCCCTGCATCTTTCCGGCCGGTTCCACATCGAGATCGCCCGCATCGCCGACCAGTCCACCATCGCCGCCTTCATCTCGGAACTGGTCGTGCGTTCGTCGCTGATCATCGCGCTCTACTGGCAGCGTCGCGCCGCCATGTGCGAAAGCCATGCGCATGACGCGCTGATTTCGGCCTTCGAGAAACGCGACGGCGGGCTGGCCGAGGATCTGATGAAGAACCACCTGCTCGACCTGCTGACCTCGCTGGACCTGCGCAACGTCTCCGAGATGCCGGGATCCCTGCGCGAGGCGCTGGCGCGATGACCTTCCGCACCGCCGACGCCGACGAGATCGCGCTGATGCTCGACTGGGCGGCGGACGAAGGCTGGAATCCCGGTCTCGACGACGCCGCCGCCTTCCGCGCCGCCGATCCGGACGGCTTCTTCGTGGCGGAGGTGGATGGCGAACCCGTCGCCGCGATTTCGGTCGTCAACCACTCAGACAGCTTCGCCTTCCTCGGCCTCTACCTCTGCCGACCCGACTGCCGCGGCAAGGGGATCGGCTATGGCCTCTGGAAACACGCGCTGGAGCATGCCGGCCACCGAACCGTCGGCCTGGACGGCGTCGCAGCACAACAGGAGAACTACGCCCGGTCGGGTTTCGTGTCTTGCGGCGCCACCCGCCGGTTCGAGGGCAGGCTGGAGGGTGCCGCCCATGGCCGGGTCACGCTGGCCACTCCGGGCGACCTCGACGCGCTGATCCAACGCGACGCCGCGGCCAACGGGTTCACCCGCCGCCGCTTCGCCGCGGCCTGGTTCGCTCCTTCCGACAACCGCGAAACCCACATCCTGCGCGACGCCACCCGCATCGCCGGGTTCGCCACCGTCCGCCGCTGCCGCGAAGGTGCCAAGATCGGCCCCATCGTCGCCAACAGCGCGGAGGATGCCGTGACCCTTGCCCGCGCTTCCCTGGGTTCACTGTCCGCCGACCGCGCGATCATGGATCTGCCTTCCGCCAACGCCCCGCTCGCCGCGCGCCTGGAAAACCTCGGATTTTCAGTGTCTTTCGAGACGGCCCGCATGTATCGCGGTCCGGCGCCCGAAGGCGACCCGACGCTCCAGGCCATCGCAACGATGGAACTGGGCTGACAAACGGCGCGCAACACGCTGAACATGCATGAGACTCCGGGTCTTTGCACAAAAATACCCCCAGGCCCGATCGAGTGAAGAACACCACGTCACAAGTTGAAACGGAGGTATCCGGCTTCTTCTCTTTCCAAATATCTCCGGGGGAGTCGCCCGGAACGGGCGGCGGGGGCAGCGCCCCCTTCAGACGTCGATCCGCAACTGGCTCAGCAGGTGATGAAACTTCTCCCCCTGCACCGCCACATGCGCGCGCAGCAGCCGCTCCGCACCCTGCGCATCGCCCGAGGCAATTGCCGCGACGATCCCCTCATGCTCTGCCATCGACTGTTTCAACCGCCCGCGCAGGTGCAGCTGCATCCGGCGGTAGGGCTTCAGCCGCCGGTGCAGCCGCGTCGCCTCCTGTTCCAGGTAACGGTTGCCCGATTGCGCATAGATCAGCCGGTGGAACGCGCCATTCTCCTCGTAGTAGAGATCCGCGTCCCCCGCCTCCAGCGCCCGGCGGCAGGCGGCATTCGCCTGCCGCAGCGCCTCCACCGCCGTCTCGGTCGCCCGCAGCGCCGCGAGACGGCCGCAGATCGCCTCGATCTCGGCCATCACCTCGAACATCTCCATGATCTCGACCGCCGTGGTCTGGCGCACGAAGACCCCCCGGCGCGGCGCGTGATCGACGAGGCCCGACTGCGCCAGCCGCTGGAACGCCTCGCGGATCGGCGTGCGCGACACGCGGTGTTCTTCCGCCAGCGAGGCCTCGTCCAGCCGCGCCCCCGGCGGGAACCGCCCGGTGAGGATCTGCTCTTCCAGAAGCCCGGCAATCTGGTCCGACCGGCTGCGGGCTCCGGCGGATAAGTCGATCTGCGTATCCGGCTCCATCCTTTTTGTATACGAGATGGTTGACAAGGTACGCAATGGCCTGCCTGATACCGCCAGTCGAAAGGCCCGGAAGGGCTGCCAAGGGAGGAACACCATGAAACACCTGCTGACGGCGAGCGCGCTCGCCCTGCTGATGGCTGGCGCCGCGGGCGCCGAGACGCTGAAACTGTCGCACCAGTGGTCCGAGGGCGACGTGCGCCACCAGGTCGCCCAGATGGTCGCGGACGAGGTCAAGGCCGCCAATGTCGATCTGGAAATCCAGATCTATCCCAACCAGACCCTCTTCAAGGCGCGCGAGCAGTACACGCCGCTGTCCCGCGGCCAGCTCGACATGACGATCTTCCCGCTGTCCTACGCGGGCGGCCAGCAGCCCGCCTACAACCTGACGCTGATGCCCGGCCTGGTGAAGAACCACGACCACGGCGCGCGGCTGTCGGCCTCGCCCTTCATGGGCGACATCGAGAAGATCATGGCAGGCGACGACGTCAAGACGCTGGTCCACGGCTATCTCGCCGGGGGCTTCGGTTCCAACAAGGGCTGCATCACCAAGCCCGACGACGTGAAGGGCGTCACCATCCGCGCCGCGGGCAAGTCGTTCGAGGAAATGCTGGCGGGCGCCGGTGCCTCGATCTCGTCGATGGCCTCGTCCGAGATCTACCCCGCGCTCCAGACCGGCGTGCTGGACGCGACCAACACCTCTTCCGAGAGCTTCCTGAGCTATCGCCTCTACGAGCAGCTGAAGTGCTACACCCCGGCGGGCGACACGGCGCTGTGGTTCATGTATCAGCCGCTGCTGGTCAACAAGACGACCTTCGACGGGCTGACCCCGGAACAGCAGAAGGCGCTGACCGATGCGTCGGCAAAAGCCGAGGCCTGGTATCTCGACCAGGCCAAGCAGGGCGACGCGATCACCACGAAGGCGTTCGCGGACGCGGGAGTCGAGATCAAGGAGATGTCGCAGGCCGACTTCGACGCCTGGCGCGAACTGGCCAAGACCACGGCCTATCCGTCCTTCGTCCAGAGCACGCCAGACGGGCAGAAGCTGCTCGACGAAGCGCTCGCCGTCGAATGAGCACCGCGCCCGCCGACCGCAACGCGGCGGGCGCCATCCGGCTGCCCGCCCCGGTCCGCCTGATCGGGGCGGTGTCGACCCTGTTCGGCATCGCTGCCGCCTTCATGATCCTCGCCTCGGTGCTGATCACCTGCCACATGATCTTCGTGCGCGGCGTGCTCGGGCAATCGACCATCTGGCAGACCGAGGCGGTCATCTACCTGATGATCGGCGCCACCATGCTGGGCCTGCCATACGTCCAGCGCCTGCGCGGCCATGTCGGCGTCGACCTGCTGCCCTCGCTGCTGCCGCCAACCGCGCGCCGCGTCCTGGCTTCGGTCGTGATGCTTGCCACCATCGCCATGATCGGCGCGATGCTGTGGTACGGGTGGGAGATGTTCCACCTGTCCTGGGCCCGGAACTGGAAGTCCGAATCCGTCTGGGCCTTTCCGCTCTGGATCACCTACCTGTCGGTGCCGCTGGGCTTCGGCCTCTACCTGCTGCAACTGCTGGCCGACCTCTGGCTCGCCGCCTTCGGGGCGGTCGAGACGCTGCCCGAACCCCATTCCGAACGGAGCCTCGACTGATGGAGCCCTTGACCATCGGCCTCGCCATCGCCATCGCCACGGTCGTGGTGCTGTTCTCGGGCGTCTCGGTCGCCGTCGGACTGCTGCTGGTCGCCACCGCCTTCCTGTGGATCTTCGACGGCCCCAGATCGCTCACCGCCCTGCCTGAGTTGTTCTATGCCGAGCTGAACAGCTTCGCCCTGCTCTCCATCCCGATGTTCATCATCATGGGGGCCGCCATCGCCTCCACCCGCGCCGGGCCGGATCTCTACGAGGCACTGGAACGCTGGCTGACCCGCGTGCCCGGCGGCCTTGTCGTTTCGAACCTCGGTGCCTGCGCGCTCTTCGCCGCCATGTCCGGCTCCAGCCCCGCCA
>JAGRMS010000338.1 GCA_020441135.1 Pseudooceanicola sp. | reverse complement strand
GGCTTCTTCGGCGTCGTGGTGTAGACGCGCGTGCAGACGCCGCGCTTCTGCGGGCTGCCCTGCAGGTGCATCGACTTGCTGCGCACCACGCGCGGCTGCCGCGGCTTGCGGATCAGCTGCTGGATCGTTGGCATTCCGGTTCTTTCCCCGTTTCGCAACACATGTGTCATGCACGCATGTGCGTGCGGCTTCGTCTTCGCGTGCCTTGCGCGTCCGCAAAACACAAAAACCGCCTTCGTCCCCCTTGAATGGAACGACGCGGGTGGGTTTCCAGAGGATCGGGCCTTGAGGACCGGATCGTGACCACTACAGTTCTGGAGTCGGCGCAAGAAAGACCCTGCCCCGGGATTGCGGGCCGTATAGGGGGAGTCGCAGACCTTGTCAACAGCGCCCCGGCGGGGCGACGCCGGGGTCAGACGATCAGGTCGGCACTGGCGATTCCGGAGAGGTCGACCCCCTGGAAGACCACCGTGGTCCCGTCCGAGACAAAGCGCGCCATGCCGTCCGAGGCGTTGCCGAAATCGTCGAAATGGCTCATTGCATCGGCCTTGCCGGCAAAGCCGAAGGCGCGCAGGTCGATGCGGTCCGCGCCCGAGGTGAAGTCGGTCACGGTATCGGTCCCCTCCTGCTTGCCGAAGACGAAGACGTCGCGCCCGAGGCCGCCCGTCAGGATGTCGTTGCCGTCCTCGCCCTTCAGCGTGTCGTTGCCCTTGTTGCCCTGAAGCGTGTCGTTGCCCTGGCCGCCGCGCAGCAGGTCGTTGCCGTCGCCCCCCTTCAGCACATCCGCCCCGGCCGCGCCCAGCAGCCTGTCGTTCTGCCCGCCGCCGTCCAGCGTGTCGTTGCCGATCTCTCCGAACAGCCGGTCGCGCCCGTTGCCGCCGAAGATCTTGTCGTGGCCCCGGTCGCCATAGATGATGTCGTTGCCGCCGAGACCGTTCAGGATGTCGTTGCCGCCGCGCCCGTCCATCCAGTTCGCGCCGACCTTGTCGGTCAGCCGGTCACGGATCCCGGAGCCGTAGAGCGCCGGGTCCAGCACCCGCCCGAAGACATCCGTATAGAAGTCGTCGGTGAACCGGGTCCAGCTGACGACGACGGCCCCGTTCTCCAGCGTCTCGACCTCGGGGAAGCCGTTGCCTTTCTCGACGGCCTGGCTCACGTCGAAGGCGTCGTCGATCGCCTCGCCCAGCCGGTCGTAGCGCATCAGCCGGATGGTGCTGGCGCCGTTGTAGACCACGACGAACCCGCCGTCCGGTGTCGCGGCGATGGCCGGGTCGACCGCGCTCATGCCGGCCGGGCTGACCTGAACGGTCGTTCCCTGCGCCACCAGCGACTTGTCGAAGATCTGCATCTGGATGCGCGGCCCGAATGCCGCGTTGTCCCAGACGGCCACGATCCGCCCGTCCGAAAGCTGCACGGCGTCGAGGTCGCTTTCGTGATCGCGGAAGTCCGTGTCCTGGCTGATGCGGATCGGCCCGCTCAATTTCTTCCCCGCGGCGTCGTGCAGGTAGAACAGCGCGACCTCGGGGTCATAGCCGACGGCGATGTTCAGATAGCTGCCATTCGCCAGCGGCAGCACGTCGGTGCCGACATAGGTATCGGTGGTATCCGCCGTCACCGTCACCGTCGTCACGTCGCCCAGGTTGTCGGGATCGAAATAGGCGAAGCGATTCACCTCCGCGCCATTCGTGATGTCGTGGAACCAGCTGGCCACGATCATCCCGTTCTTCAGCTGCCCCAGTTCGATATTGTAGAGACCCCGCCCGTCGATCGACGAAATCTGCGCCTCGTGCCCAAGCGCCGTGCCATTGGCATCGAACAGCCGGACATGGGGCCTGTATTGCAGCGGCTGCCCCGCCGGAGCGGATTCCCACCCGAACAGCAGCCGCCCGTCGTCCAGCTGGATCACGTCGGGGCTGTTCTGGCCCCCCGGAACCGTCTCGTTCACCACGAAACTGTCGCCGAACCCGGCCGCCGGATCCCAAATGCGCGCGACGATGCCGGTGTCCCCGGTGGTTCCCCCGTCGCCGTTGGTGGACTGCCAGGTTGCGACGAACCCGCCGCCGTCCAGCGCCGTCAGCGAGACGTTGCGCTGATGGAACGCGGTCACGTCATCGAAAATGAATTCGTTGCCAGCACGATAAATGCCCACGACAATCTCCGTTAAACGATAGGATGAGGATCAATGGCCGCGACCTTAGGGCTGCCCCGGCCGCAGATCAAGGTCCAAGGAGGCGCCCCATGCACGTCATCGGCATCTGCCGGTTTTCCTACCCCGGGTTCGGCGGTTTCCAGGTCGAGCATGACAGCATCGAGGAGCGGATCGCCTTCCTCTACGACCCCGCCCGGCTGGAAGAACGGTTCCGCTACTTCGAAGCCTTCGCCCTGCCCTGCCTGCGCGCCCAGACCGATCCCGACTTCACCTTCCTGGTCGTCATCGGCGACCAGATGCCGCCCGAATGGCGTGCCCGGCTGGAGAGCCTTGTGGCCGACCTGCCGCAGGCGGTGATCCAGGCCCATCCCCCCGGGCCGCACCGCGACGTGATGAAAACCGCCATCAACGCGGTCAAGCGTCCCGGCAAGGCCCCGAACATCCAGTTCCGCCTCGACGACGACGACGCTGTCGCCGTCAGCTTCGTCGCCCGCCTGCGCCGCGCCGCCGAACAGGCGGCCGGGCTGCTGGCCGACCACCGCCACATCGCCATCGACTTCCACGGCGGCCATATCGCGCGCCCCGGCCCCGGCGGGCTCGACACGATGGCGATCCGCAAGCCGTTCTGGACCGCCGGGCTCGGCGTGCTGTTCCGCCCCCAGGTCGGCGCGACGGTGATGAACTTCGCCCACCAGTCCATCGGTCGGAAGATGCCCACGCTCGGCTTCGCCGACCCCGACATGATGCTGCGCGGCCATTCGGACAGGAACGACTCGCGCCAGGCCGAGGGCGTGAAAACCTTCGCGCTGAAACCGCAGGACAAGGAGGGCGAGGCGCTGTTCCGCGCCGCCTACAACATCGACGCCGACGCGGTGCGGCAGGTCTTCAGGACGCCGCCCGCACCCGTTCGCGGTAGAAGGTGAACAGCCCCGAGGCCACGACCACCCCCGCCCCCAGCATGGTGATCCCGTCCGGCCAGTCGCCGAACACCAGCCAGCCCAGCCCCAGGGCCCAGAGCAGCCCGGTATAGCGGAACGGCGCGGTGAACGAGACCTCGCCCGTGCGCATCACCATCACGCTGAACAGGTAGCCGAAGAAAACGAAGACCGCCGCGCAGGCGATCAGCCCGCCCATGAACAGGTCCACCGGCGCCCACGCGCTCCCCAGCGAACCGATCCCCGCCAGCGCCAGCACCGTCAGCGCCGAGGTCAGCGCCACCGACATCGAGGGCACCTGGTCGGACAGCTTTCGCGTGGCCAGATCCCGCAGCGTCACGCAGAGCACCGCGCCCAGCGCATAGAGGGCATCGGCACTGAACCCGTCCGGCCCGGGGCGCACGATCAGCAGCATCCCGCAGAACCCCACGGCGATGGCGGCGTAGCGCCGCCAGCCGACCGTCTCGCCAAAGAACAGCGCCGCCCCCAGCGTCACCACCAGCGGCAGCGCCTGCATCAGCGCGGTGAGGTTGGCGATCGGCATCCGCAGCAGGGCGCTGAGAAAGAAGTAGGTCGCCGAAGCCTCGCCCAGCGCCCGCAGGCCAAGCATCGTCCAGTCCGACCGCGAGAAGTCGAAGCGCAGCGCGCCCAGGTGGCGGGCGAGGCCGTAGATCAGCGCACAGGCCACCACCCCGCGCAATACCACGAGCTGGGCCAGGGGAACCGTCAGCCCGGCATATTTCATCACGATGTCGTTGATCGTGAAGGCCGCCATGCTGACCATCATGAACAGCGCGGCGCGGGTATTCGGTGTCATTCAGAGCGCCTTCAGGTCGTCGAGTGTCAGGTGGAAATGCTGCGCGATCTCGGCCGCGACCTGCTTCGGCTTCATCTTGCGCACCAGCCCCATCTGCGTCGGGTTCGACTTGTTGTCGCCATGCACCGACCGGATGAAACCGGGCACCGAGATGTCCGAGTAGCAGTCGTAATGCTGCGCGAACTTGCGGTGGACATAGCGGTAGGGGTTGCCGTTGTAGCCGACCGGCGCCACCAGCGTCACGCCCGTCGACAAGGGCGCCCGCTCGCAGGCGTCGAAGACCTCCGTCTCGCCGCCCGAGGTATCGACGTAGAAGCCCCGGTTACAGGCGATGATCACCGGCGCCTCCGGCCCCCGCAGCGCCACCAGCCCCGCCGCCAGCCGCTTGGTGCGGGCGACGAAATCCAGGTCCACCGCGTCGTCGTCGTCCAGCCGGAACATGATCCGGTGCGTCGTCTCCCCGGTTGCCACCGACCCGTAGGCCTCGCGCAGCAAGGGATAGTGGTTCCCCGTCCCCGCCTGCCGCAGGCGGATATGCGGATAGGGCGCCACCAGCGCCTCCAGCCGCTCCAGGTAGGGCGCGGGCAGCGACTCGGCGGTCAGCACGATGGCGGTAAAGTCCCGGTCCGACTGCCGCGCCAGCGACGGCAGGCAGAGCGTCTCGAACAGGCGGAACCGCAGCGCCATCCGCCCGGGCGAGAACAGATGCGCCGCCGTCTCCTCGAGCGTCCTGAAGCGTTCGGAGTAATAGGTCGGCGTCAGCACCGAAAACCGCAGCAGCCCGATGGTGGTGAATGTCGCCTGCATCGCCCTCTCCGCCCGCGCCGCCCCCGCTTTGGCACGTTTCCAGGGCGCCGTCACGGCCCCCGCGCACAAATTTTCGGCAGGCATGTCGGCCCCATCTTCTTCTCTTTCCAAATATCTCCGGGGGGAGGCCGCAGGCCGGGGGGCAGCGCCCCCCTTTACCCGGTTTGCCAAATCCGCCATCCGCTGTAGACAAGTCCGGCCCGCCAATCCGGACACCGCGACGATGACCCAGACCCGACCCACCCCCACCGACGCCTACAGCCTGATCCTCGAGGCCATCGATTCCGGCCTCTACCGCCCCGGCGACCGGCTGGTGGAAAGCGAACTGGCCGACCGTTTCGGCATGTCCCGCACGCCGGTGCGCGAGGCGCTGCAACGGCTCGAGACGCAGTCCCTGCTGGCCCGCGACGGCCGCTCGCTGATCGTCGCCTCGCTCGATCACAACCAGATGGGCGAACTCTACGTGGTGCGGCGCGAACTGGAAGGGCTGGCCGCCCGGCTCGCCGCCCAGCACGCCAATGCCGAGGAAATCGACGTGCTGCGCGGGATGGTGCTGGCCGACGATGCCCTGGTCAACGACCCCCGCGCCCTGGCCCGCGCCAACCGGCGCTTTCACAAGCAGATCCAGCTCGCCTCGCACAACCGCTACCTGGTGCAGCAGCTCGACCTGGTGCATCGCTCGATGGCGCTGATGGCCACCACCTCGCTTGCCGCGCAGGGCCGAGGCGCCATGGCCCAGGCCGAGCACAAGGCCATCGTCGAGGCCATCGCCGCCCGCGACGGCGCGGCGGCGGAACGGGCGCTGCAGGACCACATCTCCACCGCCTTCGCCACCCGCCTGAAACTCGACGCCGACTCCCGCGACCGCCGCGGCTGACCCGCCCCGGCTGGCCGTGTCCTGCGAGCCGAGCCACGCCGGTCCGAACATATTGGCCGGAGATGGTGCGGGTGAAGGGACTTGAACCCCCAAGCCTT
>JAGRMS010000337.1 GCA_020441135.1 Pseudooceanicola sp. | reverse complement strand
GTGCTCTGCGAGGGCGATCCGTTCTTCTACGGCTCGTTCATGCACCTGCATTCGCGCCTGAGGGACGACGTGCGGGTCGAAATCGTGCCCGCGATCACCGGCATGTCGGCGGCCTGGACGGCGACGGGGCAGCCCGTCACCTGGGGCGACGACGTGCTGAGCGTGCTGATGGGCACGCTGGGCGAGGACGACCTGCTGCGGCACATGATGGCGGCGGATGCGCTGGTGGTGATGAAGCTCGGGCGCAACCTGCCCAAGGTGCGCCGCGCGCTCGACAAGGCGGGGCTGACGCCGCGCGCCTGGCTGGTGGAATACGCCGCGATGCCGGGGCAGACGGTCACGCCGCTGGCCCAGGCGGATTGCGAGGCGGCGCCCTATTTCTCGATCGTCGTGGTCCACGGACAGGGGCGCAGGCCGTGACCGGGCGGCTGGTCATCGCCGGGCTGGGGCCGGGGGCCGACGACCTGGTGACGCCCCAGGTCAGCGCCGCGCTGGCCGAGGCGACCGACGTGGTCGGCTACATTCCCTACGTCGCCCGCGTCACCCCGCGCCCGGGGCTGACCCTGCACCCCAGCGACAACCGCGTGGAACGCGACCGCGCCGCCCACGCGCTGTCGATGGCCGCCGAAGGCCGCCGCGTGGTCGTGGTTTCCTCCGGCGATCCCGGCGTCTTCGCCATGGCCTCGGCGGTGTTCGAGGCACTGGAGGGGCGCGCGGAATGGGATGGCGTCCAGGTCGAGGTGCTGCCGGGCATCACCGCGATGCTGGCGGCGGCGGCGCGGGCCGGCGCGCCCCTCGGCCACGACTTCTGCGCGATCAACCTGTCGGACAACCTCAAGCCCTGGGCGCTGATCGAGAAACGCCTGCGCCTCGCGGCCGAGGCCGACCTCGCGATGGCCTTCTACAACCCCCGTTCCGCCTCCCGCCCCGAAGGCTTCGCCCGGGCGCTGGAGGTGCTGCGCGAGGCCTGCGGCGACGCCCGCCCGATGATCTTCGCGCGCGCTGTCTCGACGCCCGAAGAACACCTGCTGACAGTGCCACTGACCGAGGCGCGGCCCGAGATGGCCGACATGCGCACCGTCGTGATCCTCGGCAACTCGGCCACGCGGGTGCTGCGCCGGGCAGGGGGCGACGTGGTCTACACGCCGCGCTCGGTGCCGGCATGAAGCCAGTCGAGAACCTCCGCGGGACTGTGCAGTTCCCGGCGTTCGAGCAGGTCCGGGCGGTCGATCATGACCACCGGCAGCTCAAGCGCCCGCGCGGCGTCGATCTTGGCCCGCGCACCGGTGCCGCCGGCGTTCTTCGACACGACCACATCGACGGCATGGCGCCGCATCAAGGCGGTGTCCCCGTCCACCGTGAACGGCCCGCGCGAGACCTCGATGGCGCAGTCGGGCAGGGGCGGTTCGGATGGCGCATCGACAAGACGCAACAGGTAGAAATGCTGCGGCGCCCCGGCAAACTCGGAAAGGTGCATCCGGCCGATGGCCAGCATCACCCGGCGTCGGCTTTCGCCGAGGGCGTCAACGGCGGCGGCAATGTCGGGCACATGAACCCAGCGGTCGCCCGGCTGCGCCGCCCAGGCGGGCCGGGTCAGGGCGACCAGCGGAATACCCGTGGCCTCGCAGGCCGCGATGGCATGGCGGCTCATCTGCGCCGCGAAGGGATGGGTCGCGTCGACGACATGGGTGATGCGGTTGTCCCGCAGCCACCCGGCCAAGCCCTGCACCCCGCCAAAGCCCCCGATGCGCACCGGCAGCGGCTGCGCCTGCGGGTCGGCAACCCGGCCGGCATAGGAATAGATCGCCGGAATCGCCTTCTCCGCCAGCAGTTTGGCCAGCGCGTTCGCCTCTGTGGTGCCACCCAGCACAAGCAGGTTCGGGGACATGGCTGAGGCTCCGTGGCTGACCATCGTCGGTCTGGGCGAGGATGGCCCGGATGGCCTGTCGCCCGCAAGCCGGGCCGCGCTCGAGGCGGCGGAAATCGTCATCGGTCCGCCCCGGCACCTCGCCTTGCTGGGGGAAGGCGAGGCCCAGCGGATCGCCTGGCCGGTGCCCTTTGCCGACGGCCTTCCCCTGCTGATGGGCTATCGCGGGCGGCGCGTGGCGGTGCTGGCCTCGGGCGATCCCTTCTGGTTCGGGGCAGGGACGGTGGTGACGAAGGCGCTGGCGCCCGGGGAATGGATGGCGCTTCCGGGCGTGTCGTGCTTTTCGCTGGCGGCGGCGCGGCTGGGCT
>JAGRMS010000336.1:5204-10351 GCA_020441135.1 Pseudooceanicola sp. | reverse complement strand
CAACGCCGGCATCGCCGAGGGCAAGGCGCTCCACAAGACAACGATGGAGTTCTGGCGCAACATGATGGCGACCAACCTCGACGGCGCCTTCCTGACGATCCGCGAATGCCTGACCTCGATGCGCCAGACCGGCTGGGGCCGGGTGATGACCGTCGCATCCATCGCCGGCGTGCGGGGCCTGCAGGGCGCCGCCTGCTACTCCGCCTCGAAACACGGCATGATCGGCTTGACCCGCTCGCTCGCCGAGGATTACCTGGGCCAGCCCTATACTTTCAACGCGATCTGCCCGGGCTACGTCGACACCCCGATCATCACCCGCAACACCGCCAGCATTTCCGAGCGTGCCGGGATCAGCGAAAAGGCGGCGCGCGACATCATGGTCAAGACCAACCGCCACAAGCGCCTGATCGAGCCCGAGGAAATCGCCGCCGCCGCACTCTGGCTCACCGGCCCGGGCAGCCAGAGTGTCAATGGCCAGACCATCGAGATCGCGGGCGGCCAGATGTAAGGGGGCGGCGGGGCAAGCCCCGCCCTACGCCTGCTCTTGCGGAGCGCCTGCGGCAGTGTTGCCGGATCGCGCGTGCCGCGCGATGCGCGCCGCGCGGGAGTATTTCTGAAGAAAAGAAGACAGGGCACCGCGCCCCTTATTTCTTCTCTTTCCAAATATCTCCGGGGGAGTCGACCGGAACGGGCGGCGGGGACAGCGCCCCCATTCAGCGCGGCAGGTAAGCGACCGGCATCGCGGGATCACGGAAGAAATCCAGCGGTGCCGCGTCATGGGCATGGGTCAGGCGCTTGAACTCGAAGCGCATCTCGCCCGCCTCTAACTCTGACGCGACGATCAGGCACTGGTAGAGGTGGTTCGCCCCGTCATAGAGATCGACCAGCCCGCGCAGCAGCCCCGCGTCCTCGGCCGCGACCGAGAAGCCATCCTTCCGGAGCCCCAGCACTGGTCGGATCTCGTCGCCCGCCTGCACCCGCAGGCGGCTCGCCTTCTTCAGCCCCGCGACCCGGGCAGCCTCCAGACCGTCGCGGACTTCCCTTGACAGGAACGTCGTCATTACCAGCACTCCCAGGCCCCTGACGTGAAAGGATGAAGCAGGCAGGGTTAAATTCAAGTGCAGAGTTAACGACACATTGTTTCGCGGACGTGACAGGCTTGGGCGGCGCGCCCCGGATTGTGCGCGCGCGCAGACGGGCTGCGCGCCGCAAGGGGTAGGTCTGCGGGCGCTTTCGCCTATGTTGCGGGGCAATCAGGCACTGCGAAAGGCGAAACGATGGGACTTCTGGTCGATGGCAAATGGCAGGACAAATGGTATGACACCAAATCGACGGGGGGCGCCTTCAAGCGCTCCGAGGCCGCCTTCCGCAACTGGATCACCCCCGACGGCAGTCCCGGCCCCTCGGGCGAGGGCGGCTTTGCAGCCGAATCGGGGCGCTATCACCTCTACGTTTCCTACGCCTGCCCCTGGGCGCACCGCACGCTGATCTTCCGCGCGCTGAAAGGGTTGACCCCGCACATCGGCGTCAGCGCGGTGCATCCCGACATGCTGAACCAGGGCTGGTCCTTCGCGACCGATTTCCCCGGCGCCACCGGCGACGACCTCTTCGGCTACGACCATCTGCACCAGGTCTACACCCGGGCGAAACCCGACATGAGCGGCCGCGTCATCGTCCCTGTCCTCTGGGACAAACAGCGCGGCGCCATCGTCTCGAATGAAAGCGCCGAAATCATCCGGATGTTCAATTCCGCCTTCGACGCCATCACCGGCGACAGGCAGGACTTCTGGCCAGAGGCGCTGCGCACCGCGATCGAGCCAATCAACGCGCGCATCTACGACACCCTGAACAACGGCGTCTACAAGGCCGGTTTCGCCACCACGCAATCCGCCTATGACGCCGCCGTACACCCCCTCTTCGATACGCTCGACTGGCTGGAAGCGCGCCTGCGAACCAGCCGCTACCTGATGGGCGACACCCTGACCGAGGCCGACTGGCGGCTCTTCACCACGTTGATCCGTTTCGATCCGGTCTATCACACCCACTTCAAGTGCAACCGCGCCCGGATCACCGACTATCCGGCGCTCTGGGCCTATACGCGCGAACTCTACCAGTGGCCCGGTGTATCAGAGACCGTGAACTTCGACCATGTCGTGCGGCACTACCACTACAGCCACGACACGATAAACCCGCACCGGATCATCCCGATCAACCCGGTGATCGACTACGCCGCACCACACAGGCGGGATCAGCTGGGCAGGGCGTAATGCTCCACCATCGCCGCAAGATCCTCGGGCGGCGTGGCGCTCTGCACATAGGCGCAGGCGTTCGGGGAATGGGCGAAGATCGACCCGTCCGAGAAGAAGCTGGTATTGGTGACGAAGATCACCCGCATCTCGGGGCGGCGGTAGCTGGCGAAATCCGACACCGCCAGCGCGCTGCCGTCGTCTAGCACCAGGTCCAGTACCATGATCTGAAAGTTGTCGCCGCGCAGCGCCTCGATCGCGTCTTCCTGGGTATGCACCAGCGTCACCACCGCCCCCTGCCGCTGAAGATGGCGTTTCCAGAGGGTTCCGAGTTCGTGACGGCTTTCGACGATGAGGACGTTCATGTTACCTGTCCCGCACCTGCGGGGACGGCAATGCGCCGCGTCGCCGATGTGCGTGCCTCAACGATCCGTGGAAGTAGTTAACAATTCGTTAACCGTTACACGCCTGTCGCTCCCGGGACAGGCCGCTTGCGATTCCGGCGGTATTCCGCTTGAAACAGGGTCATCCCTGCCCGGAGACAAGGCAATGTCAGATACACCCGCAGCCCGCGACCACGGTGGCGGAGTCGATGCCGCGGCGGCGCGCCATGGCGGCGACCGCGACGGCTGGCTGGACTTGTCGACCGGGATCAACCCCCGCCCCTATGGTGTCACCGGATTTGCGCCGACCGACTGGACAGCACTGCCCGATATCCGGGCGCAAACGCGGCTGGACCGCGCGGCGCGCACCTTCTGGCGGATTCCGGACACGGCAGCCGTGCTTGCCGCCCCTGGCGCCTCTTCCCTGATCGCGCGGATGCCCGCGCTGGCGGCGCCAGGCCGCGTACGGATCGACACGCCCACCTACAACGAGCACGCCGCCGCCTTTGGGGCACAGGGTTGGCAGGTTGTAAGCGACGGCCCCGCCGATGCCCGCGTGCTGGTGCATCCCAACAACCCCGACGGCCGCCTCTGGGCGGAGATCGACGCCAGCGCCCCCCTGACGATCATCGACGAGAGCTTCTGCGACGTGACCCCGGCGCACAGCCTCGTCCGCCTCGCCGGACGCCCGGGCGTGGTGATCCTCAAGAGCTTCGGCAAGTTCTGGGGCCTCGCCGGATTGCGCCTCGGATTTGCCATCTCCCGTCCTGAAACCATCGTCCGTCTCGCCGACCTGCTCGGTCCCTGGCCGGTCTCGGGCCCCGCCCTGCGCATTGGCGCGGCTGCGCTGACCAACCCGGCCTGGGCCGAAGACACTCGTGCCCGCCTGAACAAGGACGCCGCGCGGCTCGACCGGCTGATGACCACCCACGGGGCCGCGCTTGCGGGCGGCACCGACCTGTTCCGACTCTACTGCGTCGATGACGCTGCCGCCTGGCAAGACCGCCTCGCCCGCCGTTGCATCTGGACCCGCATCTTCCCCTGGTCGCGCATCCACATCCGCCTCGGCCTGCCCGACGGCGACGGCTGGGCGCAGCTGGAAGCCGCCCTGTGAGCACCGCCGCGATGCTGGTGCTGGCGCTGCTGCTCGATGCAGCGGTGGGAGAGCCGCGCTGGCTCTGGTCCCGCCTGCCGCACCCAGCCGTGCTGTTGGGCCGTGCGGTCGCCTGGCTCGACCGCACCCTGAACCGGGGCGAACCGCGCCGCCTGAAAGGCGTGCTGGCCCTGCTGATCCTGGGCGTTGGCGCGCTGGCGCTCGGCTGGCTCCTGTCGCTGGCCGGGCCGCTGATCGAAATTCTCGCCGCCGCGATCCTGCTGGCCCAGCGCTCACTCGCCCAGCACGTCGCCGCCGTGGCCGATGCCCTGCGCCTTTCCACCGCCGAGGGCCGCCGCGCCGTGGCGATGATTGTCAGCCGCGACACCGCCGCGATGGACGGCCCGCAGGTTGCTCGCGCCGCGCTGGAAAGCGGGGCCGAGAACCTGTCCGACGGCGTCGTCGCCCCCGCCTTCTGGTTCCTGATCGGCGGCCTGCCCGGCATGCTGCTCTACAAGGCCGTCAACACCGCCGACAGCATGATCGGCTACTGCACCCCGCGTCACAAACGCTTCGGCTGGGCCTCGGCGCGGATGGACGACCTGCTGAACCTGGTCCCCGCCCGCCTGACCTGCCTGCTGATCGCCCTGCCGTCGCGCCTGACCGACTGGCGCGGCATCCTGACCGACGCCCGCCGCCACCGCTCGCCGAACGCCGGCTGGCCCGAGGCCGCGCTCTCCCGCGCGCTCGGCGTCTCCCTGGCCGGGCCGCGCAGCTACGACGGCGTGATGCGCGACCTGCCCTGGGTCAACCCGGCCGACCGCCACGACACCGGACCCGACGACATCGATGCCGGTGTCGCCCTGCTCTGGCGCAGCTGGCGGCTGGCCTTGCTTTTCTGCGCCCTTGTGGCATCAACACGCCTGTTGTTCTGACTGGATGTTTGCCCCATGCGATTGCCTGCCCTGCTTGCCCTGTCCCTGCTTGCCTCCCCTCTCAACGCGCAGTGCGGCGGCCACTTCTCGGCCTTCGTCGACGGGCTGCGGGCCGAGGCCATCGCCAAGGGCCACGACGTGGGCAAAACCGCCGCCTTCTTTCGAACCGTCCAGCAGGATCCGAAGGTACTGAAGGCCGACCGTGCCCAGGGCGTCTTCCAGAAACCCTTCACCGAATTCGCCCGCCGCCTGATCTCGCAGTCCCGCCTCGACCGGGGCAAGGCCAACGCCACCAAATTCGACGCCACCTTCGACCGGATCGAGGCCGACTACGGCGCGGTGCAGGGCGACTTCAACACCCTGAACGCGCTGGTGACGCTGGCCCACGATTGCCGCCGCCCCGACCTGTTCCGCCCGCAGATCTTCGCCGCGCTGGAGCTGTCCGAGCACGGCGACTTCGACCCCGCCACCACCACCGGCGCCTGGGCGG
>JAGRMS010000336.1:0-5199 GCA_020441135.1 Pseudooceanicola sp. | reverse complement strand
ATCGGCATGGTCCAGATGCTGCCCGCCGACATCCTCGAAAACGGCGTCGACGGCGACGGCGACGGCCACGTCCGCCTCAAGACCTCGGCCCCCGACGCACTGCTGTCGGGCGGCAAGATGTTGTCGGGACTCGGCTGGCGGAAGGGCGAACCGTGGTTGCAGGAAATCGTGCTGCCCGACCGCTTCGACTGGTCCCTGACCGGCCTCCAGGAAAGCCGCACGGCGCAAGACTGGGCCGCCCTCGGCGTGCGCGCCCGCACCGGCGCCTTGACGCAAGACCTGCCCGCCTCCGTCCTGATCCCCGAGGGCCACAAGGGCCCGGCCTTCCTCGCCTACCCGAACTTCCGCGTCTACTTCGAGTGGAACCAGAGTTTTGTGTATGTGCTCACGGCCGCCTATTTCGCCACCCGGCTCGACGGTGCGCCGGTCTTCGACGCCCGCGCGCCCGAGCCGGGGCTGGCAGGCCCCGACATGCAGGTGCTGCAAGGCAATCTCCAGGCGCGCGGACACGACGTCGGCAAGGTGGATGGCATCCTCGGCCAGAAAACCCGCGACGCCGTCCGCATCGAACAGGCCCGCCTCGGCCTGCCCGTCGACGGCTGGCCCACGGTGGCGCTGCTGGGGCGGCTCTGACCAACCGGGATTGCAAACGCCCCGTTCCGCGCCCCGCGTTGGGCGGGGCTTGCCCCGGCGCCCCCCGCCCCTAACGCAAGCTCTGCTCGTGCTCCAGCCGCTGCTGCGCGATGATCTCGTTGCGCTGCGCACGCCGGTGATCGGTCAAAGCCTGCTCCACATAGTTCATATGCGCCCGCACCGCCGCCACCGCGCCTTCGGGATCGCGCACCTGAAGTGCCACGTTGATCGCCCGGTGCTGGTCCAGCAGCGCCGCCCGGCTGGTCTTCTGCTTGAACATCACCTGACGGTTGTAGAAGACTCCCTCGCGCAGCAGGTCGTACATCGACCGCATCATGTGCAGCATCACCACGTTGTGGCTCGCCTCGATGATCGCGCTGTGGAACTGCGCGTCCAGCCGCGCCTCCTCTTCCGAGTTGCGGCGTTGCAGGCTCGCCTCCATCTTGTCGAAGATCGTCTGCACCACCTTCAGGTCGCCGTCCGAGGCCAGCCGCGCCGCCCGCTCCACCGCCATCGCCTCCATGTCGCGGCGAAAGGCGATGTAGTCGAACACCGCCTCGTCATGGCTCGCGAACAGCCGCTGCAAGGCCGGCGAGAACGCCGACCCCAGCACCTCGGCCACATAGATGCCCGACCCCGCGCGCGAGGTCAGCAAGCCCTGCGCCTGCAACTCCGCCACCGCCTCGCGCAGACTGGGACGCGACACGCCCAGCCGCTCCGACAGCTCCCGCTCCGACGGCAGGCGCTCTCCCGGGCGCAGGATCCCCCGCAGGATCAGCAGTTCGATCTGGCGCACGACCGAGGTGGAAATCTTCTCGGGCTGGACTTTCTGGAATGGCATGGCCTTCGACTTTCGGGTTCCCGCTGTATAGCCGCCTGCCCCTGCGTCCGTCCATGCCGGGCGTAACACCTTGTTAACCGCGCCGGGCGCAAGGTTGCCCCATGCGCCCCCTCGCCGCCCTGCTGATACTCGCCGCCTGCAACACCGCCGGCCCGCAGTTCCGCGGCCTCACGGCCACGCGCATCACCGTCGCCGGATCGGTCTTCGACGTCCGCATTCGCGGCGACCTGGCCGAGGCGATCCGCGTCAACTCGCAGTATGCCCCTCGCTTCGGCCCGATCCGCGCCCGCGCCGCCTTTGCGATGGAACGCGTCAGCGGCTGCGCCGTGCGCTCCGTCACCGGCGACCAGGCCGTGGCGCTCGGCAAGCTCGCCTGCAAGGACCGGCCCGACCACTGGCCACCCCCCGCAACCGCCTACTCCTGCGTTGAAATCGCCACCTGGACCAGGGGCGACGCCTGGCGCGAATTCGAATGCGACCCCATCCCCTAACAATATCTTGTGGATATTTCCGCCGACGATCCGAGATGCAGCGCCAATCCCGTTGACCTGAACCGCCGCAGCGACCAAGATTTCCCCCTCAGAGGGAATCAACCTTGCATTTCGACAGACTGAGACTGAGCGGCTTCAAGAGCTTCGTCGATCCCACCGAGCTGGTGATCGCCGAGGGCTTGACCGGCGTGGTCGGTCCCAACGGCTGCGGCAAGTCCAACCTGCTCGAGGCGCTGCGCTGGGTCATGGGTGAAAACCGCCCCACCGCCATGCGCGGCGGCGGGATGGAAGACGTGATCTTCGCCGGGGCCGCCACCCGCGCGGCCCGCAACTTCGCCGAAGTCAGCCTGATCATCGACAACGCCGACCGCCTCGCCCCGTCGGGTTTCAACGATTCGGACCAGCTGGAAATCGTCCGCCGCATCACCCGCGACGTCGGCTCCGCCTACAAGGCCAACGCGAAAGAGGTCCGCGCCCGCGACGTCCAGATGCTCTTCGCCGACGCCTCGACCGGTGCGCATTCGCCCGCGCTGGTGCGACAGGGCCAGATCTCGGAACTGATCAACGCCCGGCCCCAGGCCCGCCGCCGTATCCTGGAAGAGGCCGCCGGCATCTCCGGCCTCTACCAGCGCCGGCACGAGGCCGAGCTGAAGCTGAACGCCGCCGAGGCCAACCTGTCCCGCGTCGACGATGTGCTGGACCAGCTGGCCCAGCAACTTGCCCAGCTTGCCCGGCAGGCCCGCCAGGCCGCCCGCTACCGCGAAATTGGCGAGGCCCTGCGGCTGGCCGAAGGCATGCTGCTCTACCGCCGCTGGCGCGAGGCCGACGACCTGCGCGCCACCGCCGAGGCGCACCTGCGCGAGGCGACGGCCATGGCCGCGCGGGCCGAGGCGCAGGCCCAGCAGACGATCAAGGCCCGCACCGCCGCCGAGGCCGCGCTGCCCCCGCTGCGCGAGGAAGAAGCGATTGCGGCGGCGGTGGTGCAGCGCCTGCTGGTGGAACGCGACACCCTCGCCGACCAGGAAAACCGTGCCCGCCAGACCATCGAGACCCTGACCGCCCGCGCCGCCCAGCTGTCCCGCGACATCGACCGCGAAAACGGGCTGAACAAGGACGCGGGCGACACGCTGGAACGGCTGGAATGGGAATCCCGCGAACTCGCCAAGGCGGGCGAGGGCCACGAGACACGCCTCGCCACCGCCGCCGAAGCCTCGACCGAAGCGGCAGGCGTCCTGCGTGAACGCGAGGCGCTGCTGTCCGAAGAGACCGAGGACGTCGCCCGCCTCGCCGCCCGCCACCAGTCGGCGCAGCGCCTGCTGGACGACAGCCACAAGATGCTGTCCCGCGCCGAAGGCGAGGCCGCCAAGGCCCGCACCGCCGTCGAGGATTCCCGCGCCGCCCTGACCCGCGCCGCCACCGCCTTTGACACCGCCACCCAGGCCGACGCGCAGGCGGTCAAGGCCGCAGCCGAGGCCGAAACCGCCCTGACCGCCGCCGACACCGCCCGCGCCGAAACCCAATCGCGCGAGG
Organism: Pseudooceanicola sp.; assembly: GCA_020441135.1. Taxonomy (GTDB): domain Bacteria; phylum Pseudomonadota; class Alphaproteobacteria; order Rhodobacterales; family Rhodobacteraceae; genus Seohaeicola_A. The sequence goes on along the minus strand of JAGRMS010000336.1, from coordinate 1,704 downwards.
CCGAGGCCCGCGCGCAACGCTCCGAGGCCGAAGGCGAGGCCGGGGCGCTGCGGGCCGAACTCGGCGCGCTGGTCAAGCTGCTCGACCGCGACACCGCCGAGGGCGGGCAGGTGCTCGACCTGATGAAGGTGGCGCCGGGCTATGAAAAGGCGCTGGGCGCCGCGCTTGCCGACGACCTGCGCGCCCCGCTGGCCGAGGATGCCGACGTCTCGGGCTGGCTCACCCTCGACGACTACACCGACATCCAACCCTTGCCCCCCGGCTGCAAGCCGCTCTCGCTCTTCGTCTCCGGCCCCTTCGCGCTGGCCCGCCGGATCGCCCAGATCGGGCTGGTGGACGCTACCGAGGGCGCATCCCTCCAAACCGCGCTGCTGCCCGGCCAGCGGCTTGTGTCCGTCGAAGGCGACCTCTGGCGCTGGGACGGGCTGAACGCCCGCGCCGCCGACGCCCCCAGCGCTGCCGCCCTGCGCCTGCAACAACTGAACCGGCTCGAGGCACTGAAACAGGAGACCGCGCAGGTGACGGCGCGCGTCGAAGGCGCACAGGCCGCGCACAGCATGCTGACCCGCCAGTTGACCGAGCGCACCGAGGCCGACAAGCGCGCCCGCGAGGCCCGTCGCCGCGCCGATCAGGCGGTGGCCGAAACCGCCCGCGCGCTCAGCCGGGCCGAGGCCGAGCGCAACCTGGCGCAGGGGCGGCTCGAAAACCTCGGGCTGGCCGTCAGCCGCCACCAGGAAGACGCCCTGTCGGCCCGCACGCAGGTGAAAGAGGCCGAAGCGGCGCTCTCCGGCCTCGGCGATCTCGCCTCCGCCCGCGCTCGGATCGAGGACATCCGCCAGACCGTCGAGGCCGCGCGCATCACCATGCTGACCCGCCGCTCCGCCCATGACGAGGTTCGGCGCGAAGGCGAGGCCCGCACCCGCCGCAGCCAGGAGGTCGCCAAGGAAATCTCGGGCTGGCGGCACCGGCTGGACACGGCCGGCAAGCGCATCGCCGAACTGGAAACCCGCAAGGCCGAGACCGAGGCCGAACTGGCCGCCGCCTCCGCCGCGCCGTCGGACATCGCCGCCCAACGCGCTGCGCTGGCGGAGAAGATCACCGTGGCCGAGGCGCGCAAGACCAAGGCGTCGGACGCGCTCTCAACGAGCGAAGGCGCGCTGCGCAATGCCGGCCAGGCCGAGCGCGACGCCGAACGCACCGCGTCCGAGGCGCGCGAGACCCGCGCCGCCGCCGCTGCCCGCGCCGAGGCCGCCCGAGACGGCGTGGCCCAGGCCGCCGAACGCATCGCCGAGGACGAGATGCTGACGCCGAACCAGTTGCTCACTCGGCTCGGCGCCGATCCAGACGCGATCCCCGGTGCCGAGGCGCTGGAGACCGAAGTGAACCGCCAAAAGCGCCAGCGCGACGCGCTGGGCGCNNCGGTGAACCTGCGCGCCGAAGAGGACGCGAAAGAGGTTCAGGCCGAACACGACATGCTGGCGCATGAGAAGGCCGATCTCGAGGAAGCGATCCGCACCCTGCGTTCCGGAATCGCCAGCTTGAACAAGGAAGGCCGCGAACGCCTGCTGACCGCCTTCGAGCAGGTCAACAGCAACTTCGCCATGCTGTTCCGCCACCTCTTCGGCGGCGGCGAGGCGAACCTCGTCATGGTCGAAAGCGACGACCCGCTCGAAGCCGGACTCGAAATCATGTGCCAGCCGCCGG
>JAGRMS010000335.1 GCA_020441135.1 Pseudooceanicola sp. | reverse complement strand
ATCCCGACCTGCCGCTGATCGCGGGCGAGGGCGCCGACGCGCGGGTCGCCGAGGCGCTGGAACTGGTGCAGGCCGCGAAACCGCTGGGCGGACGCCTGCGCGGCCTCGTCCACGTCGGCGAACGCCGCTGGGACGTGGTGCTCGACCGCGAACAGCGCATCCAGCTGCCCACCGACCAGCCGGTCGCGGCACTGGAGCGGGTGATCGCGCTCGACCAGGCGCAGGACATGCTGGGCCGCGACGTCTCGGTCGTCGACATGCGCATCGAGGCGCGCCCCACCCTCCGCATGACCGAGGCGGCGATGCAGGACTGGTGGGCGGTGCGCTCGGGCGGCAACATCAAGATCAGTCAATAATAAAGACAACAAGAAACGGGCGGGAACAGATGACGGACCTCTACCAGTCGCAACGGGCCATGCGGCAGATGCGCCAGCAGGCGCTGCAACGCGGGGTGATCGCGATTCTCGACGTCGGATCGTCCAAGATCGCCTGCCTCGTGCTGCGCTTCGACGGCGCCACGCGGCTCAGCGACGACAATTCCATCGGCGCGCTGGCGGGCCAGACCGGCTTCCGCGTCGTCGGCGCCGCCACCACCCGCTCGCGCGGGGTGCAGTTCGGCGAGATCACGGCGATGGGCGAGACCGAGCGCGCGATCCGCACCGCCCTGCAACAGGCCCAGAAGATGGCCGAGCAGCGTGTCGACCACGTCATCGCCTGCTTCTCCGGCGCCTCGCCCCGTTCCTACGGGCTGGACGCGCGGGTCGAACTCGAAGGCCAGGTCGTCACCGAGAACGAGGTCGCCCGCGTGCTGGCCGCCTGCGAGGTGCCCGAATACGGCCACGGCCGCGAGGTGCTGCACGCCCAGCCGGTGAACTTCGCGCTCGACCACCGCTCGGGTCTCGCCGACCCGCGCGGGCAACTGGGGCAGAGCCTCGCCGTCGACATGCACATGCTGACGGTGGACTCCGACGCCATCGCCAATCTCGTGCATTGCATCAAGCGTTGCGACCTTGAACTCGCCGGGGTCGCCAACTCGGCCTATGTCTCGGGCATCTCGGCGCTGGTCGAGGACGAACAGGAACTCGGCGCCGCCTGCGTCGACCTCGGCGGCGGCACCACCTCGGTGTCGATCTTCATGAAGAAACACATGATCTTCGCCGACAGCGTGGCGATGGGCGGCGACCACGTGACGCAGGACATCTCGATGGGCCTCGGCATCCCGATGGCCAATGCCGAACGGCTCAAGACCATCCACGGCGGCGTGCAGGCCACCGGCATGGACGACCGCGAGCTGATCCAGATCGGCGGCGAGACCGGCGACTGGGAACACGACCGCCGCCGCGTCAGCCGGGCCGAGCTGATCGGCATCATGCGCCCCCGCGTCGAGGAAATCCTCGAGGAGGTCCGCGCCCGCCTCGATGCCGCCGGCTTCGACCACCTGCCCAGCCAGCAGATCGTGCTGACCGGCGGCGGCAGCCAGACGCCCGGCCTCGACGGCCTCGCCGCGCGCATCCTCGGCCAGCAGGTCCGCCTCGGCCGCCCGCTGCGCGTCCATGGCCTGCCGCAATCGGCCACCGGCCCCGGCTTCGCCTCCGCCGTCGGCCTCAGCCTCTTCGCGGCCCATCCCCAGGACGAATGGTGGGATTTCGACATCCCCGTCGACCGCTACCCGGCGCGGTCCCTGAAACGCGCCGTGAAATGGTTCCGGGACAACTGGTGATCGGGCAGGGGCGGCGGGGCAAGCCCCGCCCTACGCCCCGACGGGCGCGTCGCCCCGCATCAGCCCCTCGGCCTTGAGATCGGCCCAGAGCGCCGCCGGAACCACCGCCGCATCCGCAGCGATGTTGCTCTCCATCTCCGCCACGCCCTGGCCGCCCGGGATCACCGAGACGACGGAAGGGTGCAGCAGCGGAAAGCGATAGGCCGCGTCCACCATCCGCACCCCGTGCGACCGGCAGACCGCCTCGATCCGCCCGACCCGCTCCAGGATCGCGGGCGCCGCCGGTTCGTAATTGTAGAAGGCCCCGGGCTTCGGCCCCGTCGCGAGGATGCCCGAATTGTAGGGCCCGCCGATCACGATCCCGATCCCGCGCGCCTCGCAGAGCGGCAGGAAGCTCTCCAGCGCCTCCTGCTCCAGCAGCGTGTAACGCCCCGCCAGCAGGAACAGGTCGAAATCCCCCCGCTCGGCCATTTGCTGGCACACCTGCCACTCGTTGACCCCGGCCCCGAAAGCCTTGATCGCCCCCTCCTTCCGCAGCCGCTCCAGCGCGTGATACCCCCCCGCCATCAGCTGGGCGAGCTTGGCCTCGACATTCGCCCGGCTGCCCTGGTTCGGCACGTCGAGGTCATGCACCAGCAGCACGTCGATCCGGTCCACGCCAAGGCGCGCGAAGGAATCCTCCACCGAACGCATCACCCCGTCGTAGGAATAGTCGTAGACCTCTCGCCGCGACGGCACGTCGAACCACTTGCCGACCCCGTCGCGCCGCTCCGGCGCGCTGGGTTCCAGCAGGCGCCCCACCTTGGTCGACAGCACGTATTGATCGCGCGGCTTGTCGCGCAGGAAGCGGTTCAGCCGCGTCTCGGACAGCCCGAACCCGTAGAGCGGCGCGGTGTCGTAATAGCGCACACCGGCCTCCCAGGCGCGGGCAAGGATGGCGTCCGCCTCGGCATCCGTGATCGCCCGGTAGAGATTGCCCAGGGGCGCGGTGCCAAAGCCCAGCTCGGTAAAATCCAGCCCGCCGTTGCCCATCCGGTCCCAGTGCCGCGTCGCCAATGCCATGGTGATCCTCCCGTGATCTCGATTGCACGCGTGTTACCGCGAAATCAGCGCGCACCGCAACGCGCGGGGGGCCGTCCCCCTGCGGCGGTCAGGGGGCACGGCGCGGGTCTGGCAGTGTGGCCGGGCGGCCCTTCTGGCGCTCGCGCTGCCAGATGTAGAGTCCCGATCCGACGATGATCAGCCCGCCGACCAGCAGCCAGAAGGTTGGCCAGGTGTCGAAGAACAGGATGCCCGCCAGCGCCGCCAGCAGCAGCTGGATGTAGATCACCGGCGCCAGCAGCGAGGCGTCGGCAAGGCGGTGGGCCGAGGTGGCGCAGATATGCCCCAGCGCGCCGAAGCAGCCGATGGCGAGCATCACGGTGAAATCCCAGGCAGTGGCGGGCCAGGTCCAGAGGCTCCACGCCACCGGGGCCATCGCCACGGTGGCAAAGCCGCTGGTCCAGAATTGCGAGGTCGAGTTGCTCTCGATCCCCGCCAGCTTGCGCGTCAGGATGAAGTAGAGGCCGCTGAACAGCAGCGAGGTGAGGTTGAGCAGCATCGCCGGGTGGAAGGCCGCGCCCCAGGGCTGCATGACCACGAGCACGCCGGCGAAGCCGGAACAGACGGCGGCGATGCGACGGATGCCGACCTGTTCGCCGAGGATCGGGATCGACAGCAGCGTGACCACGATGGGACCGGCGAACATGATCGTCGTCGTCACCGTGATCGGCAGGTACGACAGCGCGAGGAAATTCAGGATGGTGCTGCCAAGCAGCAGCACCGATCGCACCGCCTGCCAGCCGGGGCTGGCCGAGCGGAAGGCGGCGAAGCCCTCGCGCGGCAGGAACAGGATGGCCGAGAACAGGAAGTGCCCGGCATAGCGGCAGAACACCACCTGAAGCGCGGGAAGCCCCGCCAGCATCAGCCACTTGGCCGAACTGTCGATCAGGGTGAAGAACACGACCGCCAGCGCCATCATGGCGACGCCGCGGCCGGTGCGGTCCTCGCGCGCCTGTGCCGGCATCGGCCTCAGCCCGCCGCCCAGCCGCCGTCGATCACATGGGCCTGGCCGGTGGTGAAGCCGCTCTCGTCCGAGCCGAGGTAGACGGCGAGATGGGCGATCTCTTCGGGCGTGCCGATCCGGCCCATCGGCTGGCGCGCGATGAAGGCTTTCTTCGCCGCCTCGTAGTCGCCCATGGCGCGCAGGCGATCCTGGAGCGAGGGGCTTTCGACGGTGCCGGGGCAGATGCAGTTGCAGCGGATGCCTTTGGTGACGAAGTCCACCGCCACCGACTTGGTCAGCCCGATCACCGCCGCCTTGGAGGCGCCGTAGACGAAGCGGTTCGGCGCGGCGATGATCGAGGAGGCAACCGAGGCGATGTTGACGATGGCCCCGCCGCCGCGCTCGATCATGCCGGGCAGCGCCGCCTGGATCGAATGGAACTGCGCGCGCACGTTCAGCTTGAAGGCAAAGTCGAAATCGTCGTCCGTCGCCTCGATGATGGTGCCCGCGTGGACATAGCCCGCGCAGTTGACGAGGATGTCGGGCTTTGCCCCCGAAACCGCCGCCTGAAGCGCCGTCTTGTCGGTCACGTCGAGCGCGAAGGTATCCGCGCCCTCGATGTCCAGCAGGTCGGCCCGCAGGTCGGTGGCGATCACGGTCGCGCCCTCGCGGACGTAGGCCGTGGCGATGGCCTTGCCGATGCCCTGCCCGGCGGCGGTGATGAAGGCGCGTTTTCCCTGCAGGCGCATCACTTGTCCTTCAGGTGAGCGGCGAGGTAGTCGACCATCTGCGGCACCATCTGGTCGCCCGCGCCGTTGTCGCGCGCCTCGGTCAGGGTGGCGTGGGCGGCGCCCGACATGCGCGTCTTCGCGCCCAGCCCCTCGGCCATCTCGCGGTAATAGGTCACGTCCTTCGCGGCATTGGCGATCGAGAAGGCAAGGTCGACCTTGTGGTCGACGGCATAGTTGCGGACGAACTCCATCATGCCCGACTTCAGCGGCCCGGCCGACATCACCGAGAACAGCTGCTGGCGGTCGACGCCGGCGAGGTCGGCAAGGGCAAAGGCTTCGGACATGGCGCAGGCGGTGGTCATGGCGAAGAAGTTGTTGATCAGCTTGATCGTGTGCCCCGCGCCCAGCGCGCCGAGGTGGAAGACGTTCTCGCCCAGGTCGTCGAGGATCGGCTTCACCTTGTCATAGGTCGCCTTGTCGCCTGCGCACATGATGTTCAGCTTGCCGTCATAGGCATGCGCCGGCGTGCGCCCCAGCGGCGCGTCGAGGTAGGTCGCGCCCTTGGCGGCCATGTCCGCGCCGATCTTCTGGGTCGAGCCGGGCAGGGAGGTGCCGAAGTCGATGACGATCTGGCCCGGGCGGGTGCCCGCCAGCACGCCGTCGTCGCCGTAGACGCGGGATTCGACATGGGCCGAGGTGCCCATGCAGAACATCACGACGTCGGATGCCTCGGCCACCTCGCGCGCGGTCTTCGCCTCGGTCGCGCCGCGCTTGACGGCCTCTTCCACGCCGCTGCGGTCGCGGTTGCCAAGGACGGTCAGCGCATAGCCCTTGTCCTGCAGGCGCTGCACCATGGCGCGGCCCATGAGGCCGAGGCCGATGAATCCGATTTTCGTATCAGGCATTGGAGTTCCAATCTTCAGGCGCAGGCCGGACTGTCGGCCTGCCAGCGGTGAATGGGTATGTGGGGTTTCTGCGCCAGTCTGGCGCGGGCTTCAACCCAGAGTTCGCGCCATTGCCGCCAATCCTTCAGTTCGGTGTGCGGCGCCCTGCGGGAACGGGCGATGAAGTCGGGGAAGTGCGACCGCCCGGTGGGCTGGCCGGTCACGTTGTAGCGGATGTCGAAGGACCAGCGGAAGCCCTCGGTGCGGTTGACCAGCGAGGCGTGGGGCGTCAGCGGGTGGAAAATCACGGCGCCGCCGGCCTTGACGGGCAGGGGCACCGCATCGGCCTCGTTCAGGAAGCCGTCGGCGATGGCGGTCTGTTTTTTCGGGCAATGCGGATACATGCGCGGCTTGCCGGGAATCGCCTGGAGGCAGCCGTTTTCCACGGTGGCGTCGGTGATGGCGAGCCAGACCGTGACCATCTGCGTCGCGTCGCTCTCGGCATGGGCAACGGCGCGGTCCTGGTGCCAGTCGGTGGCGGTGACATGGGCGCGGATCTCGTCGCCGCGCAGGGTCGTGGTCGGCGGCTTGATGCGGACATGCTGGATCGGGTTGGAGGTAAGTTCGCCCCCGATCAGGCACTCCACCGCGTCCAGCAGGCGGGGGCACGTCACCATCTCGAAGACGGCGGGACCGAAGTGGAAGGGCGTGTCGGCCAGGATGGTGTCCCCGGGGAGCGAGATGTCCATCGGCTGGAACC
>JAGRMS010000334.1 GCA_020441135.1 Pseudooceanicola sp. | reverse complement strand
GACGTCGCCTATGCCTTCAACCAGTATCACCTCATCTCGGCCCCGGTGGTGAACGAGGACGGGCGGCTGGTCGGGCAGATCACCATCGACGACGCGATGATCGTGCTGGACGAGGAGCATGAAGAGGACATCCTGCTGCTGGCCGGTGTCGGCGAAAGCTCGCTTTCGGACCGGGTGGTCGAGACGGTGCGCGGGCGGTTCCCCTGGCTGGCGGTGAACCTGGTGACGGCGATTCTCGCCTCGCTGGTGATCGCGCTGTTCGACGGGGTGATCGCGCAATACGTCGCGCTGGCGGTGCTGATGCCGATTGTCGCCTCGATGGGGGGTAACGCCGGGACGCAGTCGCTGACCGTGGCGGTGCGGGCGATTGCAACGCGCGACCTGACCGGCAGCAACGTCTGGCGGGTGATCCGTCGCGAGGTGCTGGTGGGGCTGGCGAACGGGCTGGCCTTTGCCATGCTGATGGCGCTGGTCGGCTACTTCTGGTTCGGCTCGCTGACGCTGGCGGGCGTGCTGGCGGCGGCGATGGTGATCAACATGGTGGTGGCGGGACTGGCGGGCACGATGATCCCCGTGGTTCTGGACCGGCTGAACGTCGATCCGGCACTGGCCTCCGGGGCCTTTGTCACCACGGTGACGGATGTGGTCGGCTTCTTCGCCTTCCTGGGCTTTGCCGCGGTGTACCTGCTGTGAGCGGGCTGGCGGAAGCAAAGAAGAAGGCGCGAATGGCGGCTTTCGCGCGGCGTGCGGTGGCCCATGCCGGTGCGACGGAGGCGCAGGCGGCGAAGCTGTCCGAGGTGCTCGCTGGGTATCGTGGCCGCCCCCTGTCGGGCTACATGGCGATGCGGACCGAGATCGACCCAACCCAGGCTATGGTGCAGGCGGCGGCGCACGGGCCGGTCTGCGTGCCGGTGATCGTGGCGAAAGCGCAGCCGTTGCGGTTTTCATGCTGGACGCCCGACGGGGCGATGATCGACGGCCCCTTCGGCGCGCGGGTGCCGGCGGTGGAGGACTGGATCGAGCCCGAGGTGCTGATCGTGCCGTTGGTGGCCTTCGATGCGCGGGGCAACCGTCTTGGCTATGGCGGCGGGTTCTACGACCGGACGCTTGAACGGCTGCGGGCGAAGCGGCCGACGCTAGCCATCGGCTTCGCCTTCGACGCGCAGGAGGCCGACGCGCTGCCGCTGGAGCCGACCGACCAGCCGCTCGACCTGATCGTGACGGAAAGCCGGGTGCTTCGCTTCGCCCCGGCGGGCACCGAAGCCTGAACCCCTTGCCTCTGCCCCCGCCGGGGCATACGGATCACCCATGAAGATCCTCTTTCTTGGCGATGTGATGGGCCGCGCGGGCCGCGCGGCGGTGGCGGAACGGCTGCCGAAGCTGCGCGCCGAGTGGCGGCTGGATTTCGTCGTGGTGAATGGCGAGAATGCCTCTTCCGGTATGGGGTTGACCGGCGATCACGCCAAGCTGCTGCTGGAAGCGGGCGCCGACTGTGTCACGCTGGGCGACCATGCCTTTGACCAGAAGGACATGCTCCAGTTCATCGAGACCGAGCCGCGGGTGATCCGCCCGCTGAATTTCGCCAAGACCGCGCCGGGCAAGGGCGGGCGGCTGTTCAGCACCCGCACGGGCCGCAAGGTCTTCGTGGCGCAGGTGCTGGGCCAGGTCTTCATGAAGCGGGCCTTCGACGATCCCTTCTCGGCCATCGATGCTGCCTTGAAGACGCATCCGCTGGGTGGCCTGGCCGCTGCGGTTGTGGTGGACGTGCATTGCGAGGCGACATCGGAAAAGATGGCGATGGGCCACTTCTGCGACGGCCGCGCAAGCCTTGTGGTCGGCACGCATACCCATGTGCCGACCGGCGACGCGCAGGTGCTGCCGGGCGGCACCGCTTACCTGACCGATGCGGGCATGTGCGGCGACTACAACTCGGTCATCGGCATGGACAAGGCCGAACCGATGCGCCGTTTCATCACCGGCATGGCCAAGACGCGGTTTTCGCCTGCGCTGGGTGAAGCGACGCTGTCGGGCGTGCTGGTCGAGACCGACGACGCCACCGGCAAGGCGAAATCCATCCGGATGATCCGGCTGGGCGGGAGGCTGGAACAGGCCGCCCCATGACCCGCCGCGACATTCTGTTGTACAGCCTGGTCCTGCTGTGTGCGGGGGCGGGTTGGGGCCTGAGCCAGCCGCTGAGCAAGATCGCGGTCAGCACGGGCTACGAGCATTTCGGCCTGATCTTCTGGCAGTGCATCATCGGTGCGGGCGTGATGGCCGTGGTGTCTGCCGCGCAGGGCATCGCCCTGCCTCGGCATCGCGGTGCGCTGTTCACCTATCTCGCCATCTCGCTGCTCGGCATGGTGGTCCCCGGATCCACCTTCTACATCTCGATCTCCCACCTGCCCTCGGGCGTGATGTCGATCATCATCTCTTTGGTACCGATGCTGGCCTTTCCGATTGCGCTCGCGCTGGGCCTTGAACGGTTCGCGCTGCGCCGCCTTGCCGGGCTGTCGGCGGGCCTTGGCGGGGTGATGCTGCTGATCCTGCCCGAGGCGAGCCTGCCTGACGCCGCCATGTTGGTATGGATACCGCTGGCGCTGGTCGGCCCGCTGTTCTACGCGCTCGAGGGCAACTACGTCGCCCGCGTCGGCACCGCCGGGGTCGATGCCTTCCGCGTGCTATACGGCGCCTCGCTGGCGGGCGCGTTGCTGACCTTGCCGCTGGCGATCGGCACCGGCCAGTTCATCTCGCCCTTCCGGGCCTACGGCCTGCCGGAATACGCCTTCATCATCTGCTCGGCCATGAACGTCTTCCTTTACGCGGGCTACGTCTGGCTGGTCGGCCGCGCCGGGGCGGTCTTCGCGATGCAGGTCAGCTACCTCGTTACTGGCTTCGGCATGATCTGGGGCATGGCGATCCTGTCCGAGAGCTATTCGCCCTACATCTGGGCAGCGATGGCGCTGGTGCTGCTTGGTGTGCTTCTGGTGCAACCGCGCCGCAACGAGGCTGTTGCTCCGGTGACGCCAATCGGGGAAACTGGCCTTCCCTGATTGGCGGACTGACTGCACCCGAACATATAGGTTTCAATGCCCTTTCTGGACCTGTCCGAAACCGCTTCCGCCGTTCTCGCCCTCGGGATCGTCGGCGTGATGCTCGCACTTTTCGTGCGCGAGATTTTCCCGACCGAAGTGGTCGCCCTAACGGGCGTTTCGGTGATGCTGATTACCGGCGTCCTGCCCTATGACGACGGGCTCAAGGTGCTGTCGAACCCCGCGCCCTGGACCATCGCGGCCATGTTCATCATCATGGGCGCGCTGGTGCGCACCGGTGCGTTGGACGTGCTGACGCGGATGGCGGAACGATACGCCAAGACCCATCCCCGCGCCGCCGTGATGGGCGTCATCGCGATGGTGATGGCCGGGTCGGCGGTGATGAACAACACCCCGGTTGTCGTGGTGATGATCCCGGTCTTTGTCCAGCTGTCGCAGACCCTGGGAAAAAGGGCCTCCAAGCTGCTGATTCCGCTGTCTTATGCCGCGATCATGGGCGGCTCGCTGACGCTGATCGGCACCTCGACCAACCTGCTGGTCGACGGGGTCGCCCGCAGCCACGGCATGACGCCCTTCGGCATTGTCGAGATCCTGCCCATCGGCCTTGTCGTCTGCACCTGGGGTCTGATCTACATGGGCCTTTTCGCGCCGCGCCTGCTGCCGGACCGCGACAGCATGGCCAACATGCTGTCGGACCGCTCACGCATGAAGTTCTTCACCGAAGCGGTGATCCCGCCCGAGAGCAACCTCATCGGGCGCGAGGTGCTTGGCGTGCAGCTGTTCAAGCGCGACGGCGTGCGACTGATCGACGTGGTGCGCGGCGACGTCTCGCTGCGGCGCAACCTGGAAGGGGTGACGCTGCAGGTCGGCGACCGGGTGATCCTGCGCACCCGGATGACCGAACTGCTGAGCCTGCAGAACAACAAGGAACTGAAACGCGTCGACCAGGTCTCGGCGGTCGAAACCACGACGGTCGAGGTGCTGATCACGCCGGGCTGCAAGATGGAGGGGCGCGCGCTGGGCGGGATGCGCCTGCGGCGGCGGTATGGCGTCTATGTGCTGGCCGTCCATCGCCGCAACCAGAACATCGGGCGACAGCTGGACGAGCTGGTAGTGCGCGTCGGCGACACGCTGTTGCTGGAAGGCGCGCCTGCCGACATCCAGCGGCTCGCGGCGGACATGGATATGGTCGACGTCTCGCACCCCTCGGCCCGTGCCTTCCGCCGCGACAAGGCGCCGGTTGCCGTGGTGGCCCTGGCCGGGATCGTGCTGCTGGCGGCTTTCGATGTCGCGCCGATCCTGTTCCTGGCCGTGATCGCGGTCGCGCTTGTGCTGGTGTCGCGCTGCATCGACGCGGACGAGGCGTTTTCATTCGTGGACGGGCGGCTGCTGGCGCTGATCTTCGGGATGCTGGGCGTCGGTGCGGGACTTCAGCACACCGGCGCGGTCTCTCTGGTGGTCGATGGCATCGCGCCGACGCTGATGACGCTGCCGCCCTGGCTGGTGGTGATGGTGGTCTTCCTGCTGACCACGACCCTAACCGAGATCGTCTCGAACAACGCCGTCGCCGTCATCATGACGCCGCTCGCCATCGGCCTTGGGCAGGCGCTGGGTCTCGACCCCCGCCCGCTGGTGGTGGCGGTGATGAT
>JAGRMS010000333.1:2071-3891 GCA_020441135.1 Pseudooceanicola sp. | reverse complement strand
TCACCGGGGCCTCGCACCCCGAGGAGTACATCCAGGGCGCCTGCCTGCTGGAACTGTCGGCGCTGGCCGTCGCCGACGACAATTCGGTCGCCGGGATCGTGCGCGCCTTTGCCGAGGCGACGTCCATCGCCCGAAAGGTGCGCGAGCGGCGCGACTGGGAAGCGGCGAACACGCCCATCGGCCCGCCCCGCCCCGACCACCTGCCGCCGCCACCCGCCTTTCCCCTCCGCCATGTCCCCCGGCTGATCCCGGCAGCGCGGCTGCTGTTCACCGACGCGCCGACCATCACCGTGCTGCCGGAAACCCGGGCGGGCTGGGGCAACCTCTGCCGCATCCTCTCGGCCGGGCGGCTGCGCGCGCCCAAGGGCGACTGCCTGCTGCATCTCGACGACCTGCTGGAGCGGGGCGACGACCTCTACCTTTTGCTCTGGCCGCCACAGGCGTTGCCGGTGAAGGGCGGCGCGGATGGATGGCTGACACAGGCGCGGCGGCTGACGCGCCGCTTCCCCGGAAAGGTGCATCTGCTGATGCACCCGCTCTACGATGGGAACGATACCGCGCGCTTCGATGCCCTGGCGCGGCTGGCGGCGAAACTCGGCATTTCCACCGTTGCAAGCGCCGCGCCGCTGATGCATCGCGGCGGCCGCCGCCGCCTGGCCGACGTGCTGGCCGCGATCCGCCTGCACCGTCGTGTCGAAGACCTGGGCCGCGAGGCGCTGGCCAATTCCGAACGCTGCCTGCGGTCCGAGGCGCAGATGCGCCTGCTCTTCGCCGGGCACGAGGATGCCGTCGACCGCGCCAGCGCCCTGGCCGACAGCCTGACCTTCTCGCTCGAGGAACTCCGCTACGACTACCCGAGCGAGGTCGAGGGCCGCGAGACCCCGGCGGAGCGGCTGGGCCGCCTCGCCCGCGAGGGGCTGCGGTGGCGCTATCCCTCGGGCGCGCCCGACCGGGTGCGGGCGATGATGGAGCACGAGCTTTCCCTGATCGCCCGGCTGCGCTACGAGCCCTATTTCCTGACCGTCCACGACATCGTCGCCTTTGCCCGCAGCCGCGACATCCTCTGCCAGGGGCGCGGGTCGGCGGCCAATTCGGTGGTCTGCTTCTGCCTTGGCATCACCTCGGTCAGCCCCGAGGTCGGCACCATGGTCTTCGAGCGCTTCGTCAGCGAGGCGCGCGACGAGCCGCCCGACATCGACNNATCGACGTCGATTTCGAGCACGAACGGCGCGAGGAGGTGATCCAGTGGATCTACCAGCGCTATGGCCGCCACCGCGCGGGCCTTTGCGCCACGGTCGTGCATTACCGGGGCAAGCGGGCGATCCGCGAGGTGGGCCGCGCGATGGGCCTCAGCGAAGACACCCTCTCGGGCCTCTCCTCGCAGCTCTGGGGCTTCTTTTCCTCCGAGGCGATGCAATACCAGCGCCTGCGCGAGATCGGGCTGGACCCCGACGACCGGCGGCTGCGGCAGACGCTGGAGCTGGTTCACCAGATCGAGGGCTTTCCCCGCCACCTCAGCCAGCACGTCGGCGGCTTCATCATCACCGAGGGGCGTCTGGACGAGCTGGTCCCGATCGAAAACGCGACGATGGAGGACCGCACCGTCATCTGCTGGGACAAGGACGACATCGACGCCCTGGGCATCCTCAAGGTCGACGTGCTGTCGCTCGGGATGCTGACCTGCATCCGCAAGGCCTTCACCCTGCTTGGCAAGCACCACCGCCTGCACCATACGCTGGCAAGCCTGCCGCCCGAGGATCCGGCGGTCTACGACATGCTCTGCAAGGCCGACAGCATCGGCGTGTTCCAGGTGGAAAGCC
>JAGRMS010000333.1:0-2036 GCA_020441135.1 Pseudooceanicola sp. | reverse complement strand
TACGACCTGGTGATCGAGGTGGCGATCATCCGCCCCGGACCGATCCAGGGCGACATGGTTCACCCTTACATCCGCCGCCGCAATGGCGAAGAGAAGGTCGAATTCCCCTCGGACGAACTGGGCAAGGTGCTGGGCAAGACGCTGGGGGTGCCGCTGTTCCAGGAGCAGGCGATGCAGATCGCCATCGTCGGCGCGGGGTTCACCCCGGAACAGGCCGACCGGCTGCGCCGCTCGCTCGCCACCTTCAAGAAGCACGGCTCGGTCAGCGAATTCCGCGAGCTGTTCCTGCGGGGGATGCGGCGGAACGGCTATGACGAGGATTTCGCCCAGCGCTGCTTCAGCCAGATCGAGGGGTTCGGGAGCTACGGCTTCCCCGAAAGCCACGCGGCGTCCTTCGCGCTGCTGGTCTATGCCTCGGCCTGGATCAAGCGGCATCACCCCGGCATCTTCGCCTGCGCGCTGCTGAACTCGCAGCCGATGGGCTTCTACGCCCCGGCCCAGATCGTGCGCGACGCGCGCGAGCACGGGATCGAGGTGCGCCCGGTCTGCGTCAACGCCAGCTTCTGGGACAACGCGATGGAGCCCGACGGCGCGGGCGGGCTGGCGCTGCGGCTGGGCTTCCGCCAGATCCGCGGGCTGGCCGAGGAAGAGGTCGGCTGGCTGACCGCCGCGCGGGGCAACGGCTATCGCGAGGTCGCCGACCTGTGGCGGCGGGCGGGGGTCGGTCCGGCGATGCTGGAGCGGCTGGCCGAGGCGGATGCCTTCGCGGGCCTCGGGATCAACCGGCGCGAGGCGCTCTGGGCCGCCAAGGCCATCGTCCCCGCCGCGCCGCTGCCGCTGTTCGCGCAGGACATCGAGGGCGAGGCGATCCGCGAGGCGGCGGCGATCCTGCCCGCGATGACGCTGGGGGAAGAGGTGGTGGAGGACTTCGTCGCCCTGCGCCTCAGCCTCAAGGCGCATCCCGTCGCCCTGCTGCGGCACCTGCTGACGCCGGAATCGGGGCCGCCGGTCCGCCCGGACACCCCGGGGCGTGACGCCCATCTCGCGATCCCGGCGCCAAGGCGGTCGTCCTGCGAGGAATACCCCAAGGGCGCCACGTCTGCGCCACAATTGGACCCGCAAGCGCGCGCCAATCGGGGGTAACGCCATGCACTGTTTCCAGAAATGGCGATCAAACCGGCTCGATTGCGGTAGCCCTGCGAAAATCGTGGCGAAATAAAGGCAGAACCTCCACCCTTCCGGCATCGCCAGAAAGGAGAGACACCACATGGGTTCCGAAACCGTCCAGGTCGCCAGCCTGTCCAACATCGTTCTGACATGGGTCAGCGGCAGCCCCGAACAGGTGGTCTTCCTTGCGGCCAGCCTGATCGGCCTTGCCATCCTGCTCAAGCGCGACCGCATCCTCTGACGTCGCGCCAGGGCGCAAGTCATGCTAGGCTGCGAAGGACACCGGAGGGTCTCGCATGCGCCTTGTCCTGATTGTCCTGCTCGCCCTGGCCCAAACCCCGGCCCTGGCGAAATGCAACCCGGTCGACCCGCGGCTCGCCGGGGGATACGAGCTGCAAGGCGTGCGCGAGGTCGGCTCGCTGATCATGCTCGGACTGGACGGCGCCTTCGGCTACATGCTGACCTACGGCGCCTACGACGAAGAGGCGGACGGCTGCTGGCAGACCGACGGCAAGACCGTGACGCTGACCGTCCGCCGGATGCGGGTGAACCACGGCAACCGGAAGTTTCGCCAGAAGGTGCTGAGCGTCGATTCCCGCGGCGGGCTGATCCGCTGGGAAGACGGCAAGGCGGTCGGCACCTACGTCCGCGTGCGCAAGTTCTGAAACGCACCGCCCGCGCCCTGCTTCCATTTGCTCCAAATATCCTCGCGAGACGCGCCACGCGCGGCACGCGCGTCCAGCAACCGCCCCACGCGCACGGCGCCGGTCGAAGCGTAGGGCGGGGCTCGCCCCGCCGCCCCCGACCCTATCGCACCCAGACCTCGACCCGGCGGTTCACCTTGCGGCCCCAGTCGCTGTCGTCGCAGG
>JAGRMS010000332.1 GCA_020441135.1 Pseudooceanicola sp. | reverse complement strand
CGATCTCCTTCAGCGCCTTCGACGATGCCTCGTCCGGGACCGAGATACGCACGATATCCGCCCCGGCCTCGGCCGCGCGCTGAACCTGCGCGATGGTGGCGGCCACGTCGGTCGTCAGCGTGTTGGTCATCGTCTGCACCGAGATCGGCGCATCGCCGCCCACGGGCACGCGCCCGACCATGATCTGGCGCGACTTGCGGCGGGCGATCGAACGCCAGGGGCGCACGGGGTTATGCGACATGGGGGTCTCCGCTGTTCACCGGATACATAGGCCGCAACCGGCCCGGCCGCAATCAGTCGACGACGGCGATCCCGCGCGCCTCGGCATAGCGCACCAGCCCGGCTTCCGAGCTTGCCTGCACCGGCAGGTAGGTCTCCTGCAGGCTGGCAATCGACAGCGGCAGGTTCGACGTGATGGCCCCGGACTTGCCGACCGGGCCGTAGAACTTCTGGTTCATCGCGAAGTAGATCGCGCCGCTTTCGCCGGTCCGCAGGCGCGGCGGCTCCTCGGTCAGCGGCGCTTCCCAGCTGTCGCCGGGCTGCATCGTCGCCTCATAGATCACCGTTCCGCTGGCATCCTTGATCTGGACCCAACTGGTGCGCACCGCCACCACGGTCAGCGCGGGGGCCATGCTTTCCAGCACCTGCGGCACCGCGTCGGGCTGGGCCGAGGCGCTGTTGGCGATGACCGAGGCGGTGATCGAGGCCAGCAGCGTGCCGTCGGCGTCCTGCACCTCGGGCAGCGCGGGCGCGCGCATGGTGCCGACGCTGCGCGGGTCCAGCGTCGAAATCGGCGCATCGCGGGCCACCAGCACCGGCANNCCGGCACGTCCAGCGCCTGCGGGCGATACAGGCGGTCGAAGGCTTCGGTCGAGGGCGCGATGCTGCGGGTCGCCGGTTCCGGCCGCACGGTCTTGGCCGTCGCCAGCGGATCGAGCTCGGACAGCACCACCGGGGCCTGTTCCACCGGCGCGAACTGCACCTGTTGCACTTCCTTCAGCAGGGTCCAGCCGCCGTAGCCGATGCCGCCGATCAGGGCGAGCAGCACCAGCGAAGAGCCGATGGCGCGCGGTTCGATCCGGGACAGGATGCTGTCGCCGATGGGCGCGAAGGGCGTGCCGGGCGAGGCGAAGATGTCGCGCGCCGCCGGCTGGCGGCTGGCCGGGCCGCCGCGCAGGGGCTTCTTCACCACCGACGCCTCGGCCGACATGCCATGGGCGACGGCAAAGCCGCTTTCCCGGCAGAAGGTGCTGAAGCTTTCGTCCGGGTCCATGCCCAGGTAGCGGGCATAGGAGCGCACATAGCCGGCGATGAAACCGGGCGTGTCGAAGGCCGACGGGTCGGAATTCTCGATGGCGGCGATGTACGAGGCCTTGATGCGCAGCTCGCGCTGCACGTCCAGCAGCGACTTGCCCATGGTGGCGCGTTCGCCCCGCATCATGTCGCCAAGGCGCAACTCGAAGTCGTCAAAGCCTTTCAGCTCGACAACGTCACCCTCGTCGTCAGAGATGCGCGGGGATCTGCGCCCAATCATGCCTGCCGCCCCATTCCGCCTGCATTGTCCCTACTTCAGCGTATTGGAATCGTCCCATCGATTCGTCCACGCTTTTTGTTGAAGAGACGTTAACAGGTTCCGGACAACTTGCCCATAAAACGTGACGCTCAGCCGGCAAGCTCGGCGCGATTCAGCGCACAATGCGACCAGAGCGCGTCCATGGCGCGTACCAGCCCGTCGATCTCGTCCGGGCCATGCACCGGCGAGGGCGTGAACCGCA
>JAGRMS010000331.1 GCA_020441135.1 Pseudooceanicola sp. | reverse complement strand
TCTTGGCCCACTGGTTGACGTGCCACTTGCCGTCCGCCTGCCGCTCCGCCACCCGCAGCGCACCGGAGTCCAGAGCCGCCAACGTATCCTCGATCGCCTCGCGGGTTTCGCCAGTGGTCGCCGGGGTGATCGTGTCGCGGCCTTCCCAGGCGGCTTCGATGGTGGTTTCAAGCTGGGCGTTGGACATGGGATGCTCCTGCGTAAAGGTCCG
Organism: Pseudooceanicola sp.; assembly: GCA_020441135.1. Classification (GTDB taxonomy): domain Bacteria; phylum Pseudomonadota; class Alphaproteobacteria; order Rhodobacterales; family Rhodobacteraceae; genus Seohaeicola_A. The sequence goes on along the minus strand of JAGRMS010000331.1, from coordinate 1,590 downwards.
CGCCGCTATAGCCAGCAACGCGGGGCGGCGCAATCGCTGCTAGCCCAGCGGATCGGGCGCGATGTTGGCGCCGCAGACCAGCACGGCGACCCGCTCGCCGGGCCCTGGTTCATAGGCGCCCGACATCAGCGCGGCCAGCGCCGTGGCCCCGGCCGGTTCCACCAGCATCCGGCGCTCGCGCCAGAGGGCGTGCTGGGCGGCGGTGATCGCCTCGTCGGTGACGAGGACCGAATGCACGCCGGTCGCCTTTGCCAGATCGAAGCAGATCGATCCGATCCGTTTCGCGCCAAGCGCATTGGCGGCGACACCGGACACTTCGACATCCACCGGCGCGCCTGCCTCCAGCGCAGCGTTCAGGGCGCGGCTGGTCACGGGTTCCACCGCCACGACCTTGCGGGAACCGCCAAGCCAGGCCATCGCCCCGGCGATCAGGCCGCCGCCACCGACGGCAATCAGGACGGTATCGGCCTGCAATCCCTGCGCCTCCCACTCGCGCATCAGCGTGCCCTGCCCCGCCACGGTCAGTGGCGCGTCATAGGCGTGGATCTGCATCGCTCCGGTCGCCGCCTCATGCGCCTGCGCAGCCTCCAGCGCGTTGGCGTATTGGCCCGGGACCACGCTCAGTTCGGCCCCGGTGCCCCGGATCAGCGCGATCTTCGATGGTCCCGCCATCTCTGGCACGAAGATATGCGCCGGGTGCCCGAGCGCCGTCGCCGCAAAGGCCGCCGCCGCCCCGTGGTTGCCGCCGCTGGCCGCGACCACCCCGGCCGCGGGCACGTCCGAGGCCAGCAGCGTGTTGAACGCGCCGCGCGCCTTGAAGGTGCCCGTGTGCTGCAACTGCTCGAGCTTCATCTCGACCGGGTAGCCCAGCCCGAAGCCCTGAACCGTGACCACCGGCGTCACCACCAGATGCGGGGCGATCCGCCCGGCCGCCGCCTCGATTTCCTGTTTCCAGTCCATTTGCCCTGCCCCTTAACTGGTCTATCAGCGGCGAACCCTATAGGGATGGAAGCCACGCGCAACTACAGGACGCCCGGGAATGAAAGAAGACCGCTCCAGCCCCTTCCGCGACGCCCACGAGGACAAGGCAACCGCGCACCACGTCCCCGACACGCCGCAGACGCGGGCCCCGTCCTATCGGCTTGCCTTCGCAGACGACGAGTTCCTGCTGCGCGACGAGTTACGCCCGGTGCGGTTGCAGCTGGAATTGCTGAAGCCGCAAATGATGCTGGACGAGCGCAACGTCGAAAGCACCGTCGTGCTGTTCGGCGGCGCGCGGATTCCGGAACCGGCCAAGAAGGCCACGGCGCGGACCGAGACGCTGGCGCAGCTGTCGCAATACTACGACGAGGCGCGCACCTTCGCGCGGCTGATGACGGAGAAGTCCATCGCCACCGGCTGCCGCGAGCACGTCATCGTCACCGGCGGCGGCCCCGGCGTGATGGAGGCGGGCAATCGCGGGGCGCATGACGCGGGGGGCGTGTCGATCGGGCTGAACATCGTTCTGCCGCACGAGCAGGCGCCGAACGAATACGTCACGCCGAACCTCTGTTTCAACTTCCACTACTTCGCCATCCGCAAGATGCATTT
>JAGRMS010000330.1 GCA_020441135.1 Pseudooceanicola sp. | reverse complement strand
ATTTGATCCCGGCTTCTTCACCCGGGCTCATGGATTGCAGCTCGACCTTGTAGCCTTTCTTCTCGGCCCAACGAACATACATCCGCGCCAGCATCGAAGCCCAATCGCAGCTTTCCGTGCCCCCTGCCCCGGCGTTGATTTCCAGGAAGGTGTCGTTGCTGTCGGCCTCGCCATCCAGCAGCGCCTCCAGCTCCTTCTGCGCGGCGGTCTCGCGCAGCGCCTTCAGCGCCGTCTCGGCCTCGGCCACGACCTCGCCGTCCCCCTCGGCCTCGCCCAGTTCGATCAACTCGATGTTGTCGTCCAGGTCGCGGCGGATGGTGTTGTAGGTGTCCAGCGCGTCCACCAGCATCTGCCGCTCGTGCATCAGCTTGCGCGCCTTCTCGGGGTCGTTCCAGAGGTCGGGCGCCTCGACGCGGGCGTTGAACTCTTCCAGCCGGTGCGGCGCGGTCTCGTGGTCCATGCGCTGGGCCAGCAGGCTCAGCGTCTTTTCGATCTCACCCACGATGTTCTGGATTTCGGCGCGCATCGGCTTGTTTGCCCCTTCTCGGTCTCCGGGAGCATTTAGACCACGCACAGCCCCCCCGCAAGGCGCGGCTCAGCGGGCAAAGCCCTCGCGGTAGCTCGGGTAGAACGGCGCCCAGTCCAGCGCGGCGCGGGCACGGGCGTTCGACAGGCGGAACGACGGATAGCCCAACGGCGCGCCGGTGGGCGGCGGCGGCTGCCCGGCCAGCGCGGCGATATGGGCGAAAAGGTCGTTCCAGATCACCGGGCAGTCGTCGCAGACGATCAGCGTCTGCCCCGAGGGGAAGCGCTCCACCGCGCGGGCCGTCGCGGCGGCCATGTCGGCGACGTGGATCAACGAGACGTAGTCGGTCCCGTCGTCCGGCACCACCAGCGTGCCCTCCTTCGCACGGGCGAGCCATGTGGTGTCGAGCCCGGTGCCCGGCCCATAGAACAACCCGCCCCGCAGGATGGCAAAGTCGATGTCGCTGTCGCGGATGTCGGTCTCCATCGCCAGCGCAGCGGCGACGGCATGGCCGAGGCGGCTGTCGGGCTTGCCGGCGAAAGTGGTCTCTTCATCGCCCCAGTTGGCGCGCCCCGTCGCCGCCACCATGGCGATCCCCTGTTGCAGGATGCGGCCAACGCCCGCGTCCCGGCAGGCGCCGGTCCAGTTCGCCGTGCCCTCGCTGCGCAGCCGGTCGTTCGCGGCGAAATCGCCGCGCCCCGAGGGGCCGGGCAGCGAGGTGGCAATGTTGATGCCCGTCCCGCATCCCTCCAGCGCGGCGGTCAGCGCGGGGCGGTTGTAGATGTCGGCGATGCGCACCGTGCATCCCAGTGCCTGCGCCAGCCCCGCCGCTTCGGGGCGGCGGACGATGGCGACAACTTCATGCCCGGCGGCACGCAGGCGCGGCAGCAGGTGGCGGGCGAAGACGCCGTTGGCGCCAAGGACGGCGATGGGACCGGACATGCGACTCCCCTGCGGACAGACCGATTTGTCCGCAACTTGCGCCGTCAGTAAAGCCCGCCCGAGCTGACCGTGCCGAAATTCGCCTTCGGTCCGACCACCACCGTGTTGCCGGTCGAGGTCTGCACCTGGCGCCCGGACTCGGCCACTTCCTCGAACAGCGGCAGGTTCGATCCCATGCCGAAACCGCCGTCATAGGCCAGGCCGAACATGATGTCCTGGCCGTCGCGGAAGTACTCGGCGACGACATAGGGGCCGCTGGCGTCGTCGGGCAGCGGCGTGCCGGTATAGCGGTCGATCTTGATGAAATGCCCGCCCGGCGGCACTTCGAACGGTCCGCCGCCAAACTGCTTGACGGCCTGGGTCATGAACTCCTGGAACACCGGACCGCACATCGACGCGCCATAGGCGCCCCGGCCCAGCGGGCGGGGCTGGTCGTAGCCGATGTAGCAGCCCGCCACCACGTTCGAGGTGAAGCCGACGAACCAGACGTCGCGGGCATCGTTGGTGGTGCCCGTCTTGCCCGCCGTCGGCACCGGCAGCTTGACCGTGCCGGCGGCGGTGCCCCGATCCACCACGCCCTTCATCATCGAGGTCAGCTGGTAGGCGGTGATCGCATCCATCACCCGTTCGCGGTTGCTGGTGATGCGCGGCACCTGCCCCGATGGCAGCGCGGGCGAGGCGCAGTCCACGCAGGTGCGCGTGTCGTGACGGTAGATGGTCTTGCCGTAGCGGTCCTGCACCCGGTCCACCAGCGTCGGGATCACCCGCTCGCCGCCATTGGCGAACATCGCGTAGGCCGCGACCATGCGGTAGAGCGTCGTCTCTTCCGACCCCAGCGCGTTGGCGAGGAACGGCCCCATGGTGTCGTAGACTCCGAAACGTTCCGCATAGCCCGCGACGACCTCCATCCCCACCTCTTGCGCAAGGCGGATGGTCATCAGGTTGCGCGACTGCTCGATCCCGGTGCGCAGCGGCGTCGGCCCGTAGAACTTGTTCGAGGAGTTGCGCGGACGCCAGACGCCCTGCGGCGTGTTGATCTCGATCGGCGCGTCGATGACGATGGTCGCCGGGCTGAACCCGCTGTCGAGCGCGGCGGCATAGACGAAGGGCTTGAACGACGACCCCGGCTGCCGCATCGCCTGCGTCGCGCGGTTGAACACCGACGACTGATACGAGAACCCGCCCTGCATCGCGATGACCCGGCCGGTGTTCACGTCCATCGCCATGAAGCCGCCCTGCACCTCGGACACCTGCCGCAGGCTCCAGCGGACGAACTTGCCCTCCTTGTCGGTGATCGCACGCACCAGCACCACGTCGCCGACATCCACGAGATCGCCCGGCACCTTGGCCTTGGACGACAGCGAGCCGTCCTTGTTCTTCTTGCGCGCCCAGGTGACGTCCTTGGCCTCGATCCAGTGGCCGTCCTTGTCCTCGTCGACGGTCTCGATACCGATGCGGGCCGACTTGTCCGTCACCTCCAGCACCACCGCCGGATACCACTGGCCGTCCAGGACGATGTCGCGCGGCACCGAGGCCGAGGCGAGCGCGGCGCGCCAGCTTTCCTCGTTCGTCAGCTTTGCCGCTTCGATGGTCTGCCCCGTGCCGTGCCAGACGCCGGCGCCCCTGTCGTAACTCTCCAGCTCCCGCCGCAGCGCCTGTTCGGCGACAAGCTGCAAGTCCTCGTCGATGGTCCCCCGCACCGAGAAACCGCCGGTAAAGAACTCGCCCTCGCCAAAATCGCGCCCCAGCTGACGGCTCATCTGCTGGCGCATCGGAGAGTCTTCGCTCAACTGGCGGCGGATCTCGTCGGTGAAATAGCTGCGCGGCGGCAGTGCGGTGCGGAAGCCCTCGAAATCGCCGTTCTGGACCGAGCGCAGCGGTTCGGCGACCTCATGTTCATATGTGGCGTCGTCGATGTAGCCGTTCTCGCGCATCTCGCGCAGGACGTAGTTGCGCCGTTCCGTCACGCGTTCCTTGGCGCGCACCGGATGGTATTCGCTGGGCGCCTGCGGCATCGCCGCCAGCATCGCGGCCTCGTGCGGGGCAAGCTCGCCCAGCGTCTTGTTGAAATAGGTCTGCGCGGCGGCGGCCACGCCGTAGGAGTTCTGGCCAAGGAAAATCTCGTTCAGATACAGCTCGAGGATCTGCTCCTTGCTCAGCGTCTCCTCGATCCGCGAGGCTAGGATGATCTCCTTGATCTTGCGCTCGATCTTGCGGTCGCCCGACAGAAGGAAGTTCTTCATCACCTGCTGCGTGATCGTCGACGCCCCGCGCACGCTTTTCCCGCGCGACCGCACCGCCTCGATCCCTGCGGCGGCGATGGACCGCAGGTCATAGCCCTTGTGCGTGTAGAAGTTCTTGTCTTCCGCCGAGATGAAGGCCTGCTTCACCAGCGTCGGGATTTCCTCGGCCGGCACGAACAGGCGGCGCTCCTGCGCGAATTCGTCGATCAGGTGGCCCTCGCCCGAGTAGATCCGGCTGATTGTCGGCGGCTTGTACTGGGCCAGCGATTCATGGCTCGGCAGGTCGCGCAGATACATCCAGAACACGCCGCCGATGCCGACCGCGACCATGACGATGCCCAGGGTGATCGTGGTGAAGATCGCCCCGAAGAAGGATAACACGAAACGGATCACGCGGGCTGCCCTTGTTCACTGGTTGCCGCAATATAGGCTCTGGCCGCGGCAGGGTCAAAACACGATGGCGTTCGCCGTGGGCGCAAATGCGCGCAGGGCTCAGCGCCGCACCAGCGGCCGTTTCGCGGCGTCCGAGGCCGCCCAGTTGGCCAGCCCGTTGCGGATGCCCCGCGCCATGCCCGCCCGCCAGCGCGCATCCCGCAGGTTGCGCAGGTCGCGCGGGCTGGTGAGGAACCCGATCTCGATCAGCACCGACGGAATATCCGCTGCCTTCAACACCGAGAACCCCGCCGCCCGCAGCGGTCGCCGGTTCATCGGGCCCCCGGTCTGCGCCATCCCCTGCACCAGCGCATGGGCCAGCGCCTCGGTCCGCGGCTGCGTTTCCTGCCGGGCCAGCGACAGCAGCACACCCGTCACCTCGTCGTCCGCCTCGGTCAGGTCGACACCCGACAGCAGGTCGTCGCGGTCGTGCCGCTCGGCCAGCTTTTCCGAGGCCACGTCCGAGGCTTCGGCAGACAGGACATGCACGGTGGCGCCATGCGCCAGCCCCTCCGACAGCGAATCGGCGTGCAGCGAGATGAACACATCCGCCCCCGCCTCATGCGCGATGGCGATCCGCCGCTCCAGCGAGACGAAGACGTCGTCGTCCCGTGTCAGCACCACCTCGAACCCGCCGCCGCGCAGCAATGCCTCGCGCAGCTCGCGGGCGAAGGTCAGCATCAGCGACTTTTCATCCGTCCCCGGCGCCTCGGCGCCCGGGTCGATACCGCCGTGGCCGGGGTCGATCACCACCACGACCGGGGCGTCCGGGCGGCGTTCGTCGCGTTTCTGGACCGGCACAGGCGGCGGCAAGTCCCAGCGCGGATCGCTCGGCGCGCCCGAGGCGGCGGCAAACTCCTCCGCCTTGGCGGGGATCAGGAAGACGTCCAGGGTCGCGCCGTCCTCCTGCGTCGCAAGGCTCGCCCGGTCGATCACCAACGGCGCTGCCAGTTCCGCAACCAGGCGCGACCAGCCGGGAACGTAGGCGCCGAAGCGCACCGAAGTAATCCGCGAGGTCTGAAGCAGCGCCGCAGGGTCCAGCCCCGTCCAGTCCACCTCCTGCGCGTCCAGCACCAGGCGCGGCGGCGCATCCAGCGTGAACACCCGCCACGGCACGCCTTGGCTCAAGGCGAGTGTCATCGCCACGCCCTTGCCCTCGTCCGCAATGCGGCTGCCCGCCGCATCGACCCGCGCCGCGACGCCAAAGCCCTGCGCCAAAGCGCCGCCCGCCAGCAGCATCAGGATCAGCGCAAGACGGATCATCCCCGCGCCGCCATGAACCGCGCCAGCCGGTCGAGCCCCTCGGCAATGTCGGCGGTCGACCGCGCGTAGGAGAATCGCAGCGTCGTCCCGCCTCGCACGGGGTCGAAATCGAGCCCCGGCGTCACCGCCACCCCGGCCTGCTCCAGGATTTCCGCGGCAAAGACACGGCTGTCCTGCGTCAGGTCGCTCACGTCCGCATAGACGTAGAACGCCCCGTCCGGCGGCGCGATCCGGGTGAAGCCGGCCTTCGGCAGCCCCTCCATCATCAACTTACGGTTCGCCGCGTAAACTGCCAGATTCGCTTGCAATTCCGCGTCGCAATCGAAAGACGCCAGCGCCGCCACCTGGCTCGCATGGGGCGCGCAGATGAACAGGTTCTGGGCAATCCGCTCCAGCACGCGCACATGATCCTCGGGCACCACCATCCAGCCGACCCGCCAGCCGGTCATCGAGTAATACTTGGAGAAGGAATTGATGACATAGAGGTCGTCGCTGACCTCCAGCGCACTCACCGCCTTCTGCTCGTATTCCAGGCCATGATAGATCTCGTCGGAAATGAACCCCGCCCCCGCCTGATGCGCGGCCCCGACCAGGGCGGACAGCGCCTCGCGCCCCAGCATGGTGCCGGTGGGATTGGCGGGCGAGGCGACCATGACCCCGGCAAGGTCGGGCGTGATGTCGCCGGGGACCAGCTGATAGCGATTTTCCACTCGCGTCGGAATGTCGACCGGGACCAGCGCCAGCGCCTTGAGGATCTGGCGGTAGGACGGATAGCCGGGCGCGCCGATGCCGACCCGGTCGCCGGTGTCGAACAGCGCGGTGAAGGCCAGCAGGAACCCGGCGGACGACCCCGAGGTGACGATCACCCGGTCGGGCGACAGGTCCAGCCCATGCCTCTCGCCATACATCCGCGCGATGCGCCGCCGCAGCGCCGGCAGACCGAGCGAGACGGTATACCCCAGTGGGTCGCTCTCCAGCGCGCGGGCCAGCGCCGCCCGCGCCTGTTCGGGCGCGCCGGTGCCGGGCTGCCCGACCTCCATGTGAATGATGCGGCGCCCCGCCTCTTCGGCCTGGCGCGCGGCCTCCATCACGTCCATCACAATGAAGGGATCGACATTGGACCGGGTTGAGTTTCGCATGGCGCTGTTCCATTGTCGCGGGCACCGGTGTTTGACCGCACCCGATCCACGGCGTCAATCGCCGCAACCGCAATTTTCCCCGGGAACCCGCCGACGATGACACTTCGCCAGACCCTGATCGCTGCCCTGATGCTGACCGCCGCCCCCGCGCTGGCCTTTGACCCGGCGTCCATGTCGGACAGCGAACGCGCCGCCTTCCGGGCCGAGATCCGCGCCTACCTGGTGGAACACCCCGAGGTGATCTTCGAGGCGGTCGACGCCATGAAGGCGCGCGAGGCGGCGCAGGCGGAAGAAGCCGACAAGGCGATGCTGACCGCCTATCACACCGAAATCTTCGAGGACGGCTATTCCTGGGTCAGCGGCAACCCCGAAGGCGACGTGACCCTGGTAGAGTTCATGGACTACCGCTGCGGATACTGCCGCCGGGCGGTCCCCGAGGTCGCCAGGCTGCTGAAGGAAGACGGCAATATCCGCCTGATCGTCAAGGAGTTCCCGATCCTGGGCGATGCCTCGATGATCTCCTCCCGCTTTGCCATCGCCACCCGGCTGGTGGCCGGGGACGCGGCCTATGGCCAGGTCCACGACGCCTTGCTGGCGCTGGACGGGGACGTCAGCGACGCCATCCTCCGCCGTCTCGCCGATGGCCTCGGGCTCGACGCCGACCCGATCCTCGCCAGGATGGACAGCGAGGAGGTCACGCGCGAAATCGCCGCGAACCGTGACCTGGCGCAGCGGCTCCAGATCAACGGCACGCCGACCTTCGTGCTGGAAAGCCAGATGCTGCGCGGCTTTGTCCCCGCCGACCAGATGGCGCAGCTGGTGGCGCAGGAGCGGGGCTAGACCCTACTCCGCCGCCGCCGACAGCGCCTCGATCTCGGCCGCCTTCTTCTCGACCTGCTCGACGATGTGGTCGATCATCGCGTGATTGCCCAGCTTGTGGCTCTGCTTGCCCGCGAGGTAGACCATCCCCGACCCCGCCCCGCCGCCGGTAAAGCCGACGTCGGTCATCAGCGCCTCGCCGGGGCCGTTCACCACGCAGCCGATGATCG
>JAGRMS010000032.1 GCA_020441135.1 Pseudooceanicola sp. | reverse complement strand
TGGCTGGGCGGCGGCGCGCAGGAGTTCATGAAGGGCGTGGCGGATGTCTTCGTCTCGGCTGGGTCGATCCCGGCGGCGAAGCCGAGCTATGAAGGCAACGTGAACCTCGGGCCGTTGAAGGCCGCGCAGGGCATGTAATCCAATCTGGCCGGGCGGGCAGCGTCCCGCCCGGCACCTCTCGGGCGGCCCAAGAGTGTTAAGTAAAACTCTTGGCAAAACTTTTACTTAAAAGTTTTGCCCCGCGCGGATCGCACGCGGAGCAACTCGGGCATGAGCGGACTGGCCATCGAGAACATTTCCATGCGCTTCGACCTGCCGGGCGGCGGGTCGGTGCAGGCATTGAAGGACGTCTCGCTGCACCTGGCGGAAGGCGAGTTGCTGAGCGTGCTGGGCCCCTCGGGCTGCGGCAAGACCACGCTTCTGAACATCGTCGCGGGCTTCCTCGCCCCGACCGAGGGGCGGATCGTCCTGAACGGGCACACGGTCAAAGGGCCGGCTGCCGAACGCGGCATGGTGTTTCAGCAGGGTGCTTTGTTCGAATGGATGAACGTGCGCGAGAACGTCGGCTTCGGGCCGTCGATGAAGGGCATGGCGGCGGCGGAGAAGAAGAAGATCGTCGATCACCTGCTGGACGTGGTCGGGCTGAAGGACTTCAAGGAAAAGGCGGTCTACGAACTGTCAGGGGGTATGCAGCAGCGGGTGGCGCTGGCGCGGTGCCTCGCCAACGACCCGGACGTGATCCTGATGGACGAGCCGCTGGGCGCGCTGGACGCGCTGACGCGGGAGAAGATGCAGGGACTGGTGCTGAAGCTCTGGAAGGAGACCGGCAAGACAATCATCCTGATCACCCACTCGGTAGAAGAGGCGCTGCTGCTGGGCGAGCGCCTGCTGGTGATGGCCCCGCGCCCCGGGCGTATCCATCGCGAATACCGGCTGCCTTTTGCCGAGCTGGGTGTCGGCCGCGACCTGCGGGAGGTCAAGAAGCATCCGGATTTCGCCCGCACGCGGGAAGAGATTCTCGGCATGATCTGGGATATGGAGGAAGAGATCATGGGCCAGCCTGGCGCGGGAGAGTAGACGATGCTGATCCGTGATCTTGGCGGCGAGGTGGTGACGCTGGGCGCGGGGCTGCTGCGGGCAGCGCCGTTCATTATCGGCTATGTCGTGCTGATCCTGTTGTTCGCTCTGGTCTGGCGGCTGGTGAAACGGGTGCTGACGCCGAAACACGACTTCACCTCGCTGAAAACGGTGACGTTTGGCGACGAGAGCACGGTGGTGTCGAATACCGTCGCCTCGGTCATCTCGGTGGTCGCGATCTTCCTGCTCTGGGCCAGCTTCACGGGATCGGCGCTGGTGCCGTCCTTCCTGCACGCGCCGGGGCCTTTCATGGGGCAGGGCAGTTTCACCTACACGATGGAGACGGCGGACGGGCAGCGCGACGACGCGCGGGTCGATGTGATCGTCTTCGGCAAGGACGGGGTGGTCCCGCCGTCTGAGGTGTCCCCGGGCGATGGCATCGCGAAGGACGACGCGATGTCGTTGCAGGCCTATCGCAGCAAGCTGCTGACCTGGGACGAGAATGACGAGGTGAAACGGGCGGACGGCGCGAGGATCGTCGCCATCGACGGCAAGCCGGTCAACGCGGGAGGCGAGGTGGCCACCGCCATCGGACGGGTCGCCGTGACTGACAAGGGCACGTTGAATATTGTGCCGGCGCAGGGGATGCAGATGGAGGACATCTGGTTGCCCGCGCCGGAGGCCGTATGGCACCGCCTCGTCACCATCTGGCGCGATGGCTATCAGAACGTGACGCTGGCCGAACATCTGAGCTATTCGCTGTTCCGGGTGATCGTCGGCTTCCTGCTGGGGGCCATCGTCGGCATCCCGCTTGGCTATGCCATGGGGCTGTCCGACTGGTTCCGCGGCTGGTTCGACCCGATCGTCGAGTTCATGCGGCCCGTTCCGCCGCTGGCGCTGATCCCGCTGGTGATCATCTGGGCCGGCATAGGCGAGCAGGGCAAGATCATCCTCCTGTTCCTCGCCGCGCTCTGGATCATGGCCATCGCGGCACGCTCGGGCGTCTCGGGGGTGCGGATATCGAAGGTTCACGCCGCCTATTCGCTGGGGGCGAGCAAGGTGCAGATCCTGTGGCATGTGATCATCCCGAACTCGCTGCCCGAGATCTTCACAGGCGCGCGGGTGGCGATGGGGGTCTGCTGGGGCACGGTGGTGGCGGCCGAGCTGGTGGCCGCCGAGAAGGGGATCGGCAAGATGATCGTGGCGGCGGCCAAGTTCCAGTCGACCGACATCGTGATCATGGGAATCATCCTGATCGGCGTGATCGGCTTCGGAATCGACATGCTGATGCGCTGGGCCGAGCGGGCGCTGGTGCCCTGGAAGGGCAAGGGCTGAAGCGTCGCGGGCCGGCGGGGTGAACCCCGCCCGACGCCTGTCGTGATCGTCGCGCTGGCGGGCAAGCGGGCGCGGGGGGCGCTGTCCCCGTCTCCCTCCGGTCGACTCCCCCGGAGGCATTTGGAAAGAGAAGAAATCAAGGGTGCGGCGTCTTGCTTCTTTTCTTCATTAATACTCCCGCGCGGAGCGCCACGCGCCGCAGGCGCGTTCCCGCCGCGACGCCGTGACGCCGGGGTTCGGGGTAGGGCGGGGCTGGCCCTGGCGGCTCGCCGGTCGCCTCAGGCCATCGGTTCCAGGCGTGCGAAGGGATCCAGCGCGAAAACCTTGGGTTCTTCCTCCGGCTCTTCGAAGTCCGGCAGGTAGAGTCCGCGCGTCCATCCCGTCGGCAAGAGCGAGATCACCCAGCCGATCAGCCCGGCGATCCGGATGGCGCGTTGCCGCAGCACTTCTGCGTGATGGGGGTCTTTGGCCTGGATATCGCGGAACTGCGCCACGACCATACGGCTCAACCGGGCATAGCCTAAAGCCCAGGCGATCACCACGCATTCCGCCACCGTCAATGCCGTCGCGAGGGCGAGAACGTACAAGGGGAAGGCGAACACCAGCGTCGCCGCCGCGATCAGCGGCCAGAAGCGTGTGGCCCGGCGTTTCACCTCTTCTGCGGGCACCTCCCGAGCTGCCCGTTTCAATGCGGCCCAGCCCTGTTTCGGCATCACCTTTTCGTCGATGTTGCCCACCTGAAGCGCAGCGGGTTCGTTCATCGCCATCCGGAACTCCCTTGCCAGTGTCTCCATGGGCAAGACCGCCCCAAAGGTGCCCGCCTTGCCGCGCCTGATGTTCCCAGTCCGGATACGCGCTGTTGCGGATCGCGAGACCCGTGACCATGAAAACGACATAAACCCCGTGAATCCGGAGAAAATGCGGCCCGAATGTGGTTGAAAACTGGTCAGCCGCCGCAATCCCCGCTGACCTTGCTCAACTTTTGATCAAATGGGCGGTGACAGTCCCGGGAGCCTTGGCTAGGCTCTGCCGGAAGCGCCACTAGAAGGCGCCGGAGACGGGACATGGACCTTCGACAGTTCGCCACCTTCCGGGTGGCGGCCAGCGACCTCAACGGCCAGATGCGGGGCAAGCGGGTGCCCTCGGGTTATGCCAAGCGGCTGGATCAGGACATCGTGCGGATGCCGCTGTCGACGCTGAACGTCGACCTCTGGGGTGACGATATCGTCGACAGCCCGCTGGTCTTCGACAGCGGCGACGCCGACGGCGTGCTGCGCCCGACGCCGCGCGGAGCGGTGCCGATGCCCTGGCTTGAGCTGCCATCGGCGCTGGTCCCGATGTCGATGTACACCGACAAGGGCGCGCCCTTTCCGGGCGATCCGCGCCACGCCCTGCAGGCGGTCATCGACCGATACGCCGAACGCGGCTGGACCGTGATCGCCGCGACCGAGATGGAATTCACCCTGATCGACGACCGCAACGGCGCGCCACTGGCCCCGATCAACCCGATCACCGGGCGGCCCCTGCAATCGAGCGCCATCCTGTCGGTGCGCCAGCTGGACGCGTTCGACGCCTATTTCACCGCGCTCTACCAGGCCTGCCAGGAGATGGACATCCCGGCGGACACGGTGATCTCGGAAAGCGGGATCGGCCAGTTCGAAGTCAACCTTTCCCACCAGGAAGCGATGTTGGCCGCCGACGACGCCTGGCTGTTCAAGACGCTGGTACGCGGGCTGGCGCGCAAGCAGGGGTTCGCGGCGACCTTCATGGCCAAGCCCTATCCGGACGACAGCGGCAACGGGATGCACCTGCATTTCTCGGTGGTGGACAAGGACGGGCGCAACATCTTCGACAACGGCGGGCCCGAGGGGACGGACCTGCTGCGCCATGCCGTCGCCGGATGCCTGGCCGCGATGCCCGCCAGCACGCTGATCTTCGCGCCGCATGGCAATTCCTACGACCGGCTGGTGCCCGGCGCCCATGCGCCGGTCAGCGCGGTCTGGGCCTACGAGAACCGCACCGCCGCCATCCGCATTCCCGGCGGCTCGCCGACTGCCCGCCGGATCGAGCACCGGGTGGCGGGGGGCGACGTCAACCCCTACCTCGCGCTGACCGCCATCCTCGGCGCGGCGCTGACCGGCATCGAGGACGCGATGGAGCCGCCCGCGCCGATCACCGGCAACGCCTATGAGATCACCGGCGTGCCTCGCCTGGCCCAGACCTGGACCGAGGCCATCGCGCTGTTCGAAACCGACCCCCTGATGAAGCGCGTCCTGCCGCCGCAGCTGATCGATCTTCTGGTGATGACCAAGCGGCAGGAGGTGGAGCGGTTTTCCGAAGTGCCGCCCGAACGGCACTGGCTGACCTACCTGGAAGCGGTCTGATACCGGCGACTCTCCGCTGTCCCGACCTTTGCGCGCGCGGCCTGAACCGGCTAGACTGCGGGCAAACCGCAGCAGACGGGAGAGCAGCATGACCATCACCAACCGGCGGGCCGTGCTCGCCGTCCTCGGCGGCGGCTTGCTTGCCGCCTGTTCCAACTCGCTCGGGCCAGGCTCGGCGCCCTCGGCGCGGATCGAACCCGTCTGGCCCACCGCCCCGAATGCGGGTTTCGACGCCTGGGTCACGGGGTTCCGCACGCGGGCGCTGGGCAAGGGCATCTCGGGATCGACCTTCGACGCAGCCTTCCGCGGGGCGGGCTACCTGCCGGGCGTGGTCGAGCGCGACCGCAACCAGACCGAATTCACCCGCACGCTGGAAGACTACTTGGCCATCGCCACCTCGGACGAGCGACTGTCCAAGGGGCGGGCCGCGCTGACCCGCCACGCGGCGACCCTGCGCGCCGTCGAGGCGCGCTATGGTGTGCCCGCCACGATGGTCGTCGCGGTCTGGGGGATGGAGAGCTTCTACGGCGAGCGGCGCGGCAACGCGCCGGTGATCGCCTCGCTGGCGACTCTGGCCTACGATGGGCGGCGTGGCGCCTTCTTCGAGAACCAGCTGATCGCGGCGCTGAAGATCCTGCAGAACGGCGACATCACGCCCGCGCGCATGACCGGCAGCTGGGCCGGCGCGATGGGGCATACCCAGTTCATCCCGACGTCCTACCTCGCCTATGCCGTCGACTTCGACGGCGACGGGCGGCGCGACATCTGGTCGGAAGATCCCACTGACGCGCTGGCCTCCACCGCGTCCTATCTTTCGCGGTCGGGCTGGGTGCGGGGGCAGCCCTGGGGGGGCGAGATCGGCTCGGCTGCCGCCAATTCCGCCGCGCCGCTGGCGGTGATCCAGCCGCAGGCGGGCGGGCCGCAATTCGCCACCTTCCAGAACTTCCGCGTGATCAAGCGCTACAACAACTCGGACCTCTACGCGCTGGGCGTCGGCCACCTTGCCGACCGCCTTGCGGGGGGCGGCCCGCTGCGCGCCGGTTTCGGCCCCGACGCGCGGGGCATGACGCTGGAGGACCGCAAGCAGCTGCAACTGCGCCTGACTGCCAAGGGCTTCGACACCGGCGGCAGCGACGGGGTGATCGGCAGCAAGACCGAGGCAGCGATCCGCGCCTATCAGCGCAGCATCGGGCAGGCGGAGACGGGAGAGCCCTCGATGGCGCTTTTGCGGCGTCTGGGGTAGGGTCGCGCTGCCCCTCACGGCCTGCGGCCTGCCCCCCCGGAGATATTTGAAGCAGGAAAACATCACGGGCGAGGCGCCCGTGGTCAGCCCCGGGGCGCGGCGGCGCGGCGGAGGCGGTCGTTGATGGCGCGGCCGAGACCGGTGTCGGGGATCGGGGCGACGGCGATGGGTTTGCCCTGCGCATTCAATGCGTGGAGGTGGGTGAAGAGGGCGGCGGCGGCTTCGGTCAGATCTCCTGAAGCCGACAGGTTGAGGTCGCAGGGCATCGGGCCGAAGCCGAGGAACAGCTCTCCGGGCCGCGGGGCGGTTGCGTTCAGACGGACGGTCGCTGCGGGGGCGTAGTGCGAGGCGAGCTGGCCGGGGGCGGTGAGCGGGGCGTCAGCGGTGGCCACGGCAAGGGGCTGGCCGAGGGCGGCCTCGAGCGCCTCGGCGGGCAGGCCGCCGGGGCGGAGCAGCACCGGGGCATCGCCGTGCAGGCCGAGGATGGTGGATTCGAGGCCGACCGGGCAGGGGCCGTCGTCCAGCACGGCGGCGATGCGGTCGCCGAGGCCAGCGAGGACATGATCCGCCGTGGTCGGGCTGATGCGGCCCGACGGGTTGGCGGAAGGCGCAGCGACGGGGCCGCCGAAGGCGCGTATCAGGCGTTGGGCGGCCGGGTGAGCAGGCACGCGGATCGCCAGCGTCGGCAGGCCTGCCGTCACCAGCGCGGCGATGCCGTGGCCTTCGCGCAGGGGCAGCACCAGTGTCAGCGGGCCGGGCCAGAAGGCGGCGGCGAGGCGGTCGGCGGTGTCGGTCCAGTCGACATGATCCTGCGCCTCGGCGGTGTCGGCGACGTGGACGATCAGCGGGTTGAAGCTGGGCCGCCCCTTGGCGGCGTAGATGCCCGCCACCGCCTGGCCGTTGGTGGCGTCGGCCCCGAGGCCGTAGACCGTCTCGGTCGGGAAGGCGACAAGCTGCCCTTGCGCCAGCAGGGCGGCGGCGCGGTCGGTCTGGTCGGGGGCAAGGCGGAGGGCGGAGGGCAAGGTGACGCGGCGTTCCGAAGGGGCGGCGGGCTGGAAATGTAATATGGCCTGCCCCATAAAGGGCGGGCGCAGCAAAGCCAAGCCCGCGCGGCCCGACCCGGAGAAACCTCATGACCTATCGCGCCCCTGTTTCCGATCATGAATTCCTGCTGCGCCATGTCGTCGGCTTCGACCGGGTGGCGGCGACCGAGCGGTTTTCGGAAGCGACCGAAGACACGGTCACGGCGATCCTGACCGAGGCCGGAAAGATGTGCGAGGAGGTGATGGCCCCTTTGCAGCGCAACGGCGACCTGCATCCGGCGCGGCTGGAGAACGGGGTAGTGCGGACCTCTCCGGGCTTCGCCGAGGGCTGGAAGGCGATTGCCGAGGGCGGCTGGATCGGCATCTCGGCGCCCGAGGAGCATGGCGGGATGGGCTTGCCGGTGACGCTGCTGACGGCGGTGAACGAGATGATGTCGGGGGCGTGCCTGTCGCTGGAACTGGCCCCGCTGATGTCGATGGGGCAGATCGAGGCGCTGGAGGCGCATGCCTCGGATGCGCTGAAGGAGTTGTACCTGCCGAAACTCATTTCGGGCGAGTGGTCCGGGACGATGAACCTGACGGAACCTCAGGCGGGGTCGGACGTGGGGGCCCTGTCGAGCAAGGCGGTGGACAATGGCGACGGAACCTATGCGATCTCGGGGCAGAAAATCTTCATTTCCTGGGGCGACAACGATTTTTGCGGGAACGTCTGTCACCTGGTCCTGGCGCGGCTGCCGGACGGGGTGCCGGGGACGAAGGGGATCAGCCTGTTCCTCGTGCCGAAGTACCTGCCCGACGATCAGGGCAATCCGGGCAAGGCGAACAGCCTGAAGGTGGTGAGCCTGGAGCACAAGATGGGGCTGCACGGCTCGCCCACCTGCGTGATGCAGTATGACGGTGCGACCGGCTGGCTGATCGGGCGCGAACATGGCGGCATGGCTGCGTTGTTCACGATGATGAACAACGCGCGGCTGGGTGTCGGCGGGCAGGGCGTCGGCGCGGGCGAGGGAGACTATGAGCACGCGGTTGC
>JAGRMS010000329.1 GCA_020441135.1 Pseudooceanicola sp. | reverse complement strand
TGTGGTTCTCCCCCACCCGTAGGTTGTTGTGGCGGGCCTCGTCGCGGGGCGCAAGCCCGACCCGAAATACGGCCGCATCGCAAAGGCCCGCTCGCTGCACAACAACTGCCTGACGCTGCCGGTCATCTTCCTGATGCTCAGCAACCACTACCCGCTGGCATTCGCGACGCAATACAACTGGATCATCGCTGCGCTGGTCTTCCTGATGGGCGTCAGCATCCGCCACTACTTCAACACGATGCATTCGCGCCGCCCCGCGCCCTACTGGACTTGGCTGGTCACCGCCGTGCTGTTCCTCGCCATCGTCTGGCTGTCGGCGGCGGGCTACCGGCAGGGCGAACCACAAGAGGCGCGGCTGACGCCCTCGCAGCAGGTCTACGCCAGTGCCGAGGGGTTCGATCACGTCAAGGATATCGTGCTGGGCCGTTGCTCGATGTGTCATTCGCGCGAGCCGTTCTGGGAAGGGATGCGTTGGGCGCCGAAGGGGCTTTACCTTGAAACCACATCCGACATCGCCAAGGCGGCGCGGCTGATCCATGTGCAGGCGGGCATTTCCGAGGCGATGCCGCCCGCCAATGTCTCGTTCATCACGCCGCAGGAACGGCAAGCCATTGCGGCCTGGTATCGCGGGGCCGGGGGCTGAAGCGTCACGTTTGCGTGCGGCGCTGGTGCCCGCGCCGGAAATCCCTAATGTGTGAACCAACCATACCGGAAGGATTGCTGCCATGACCGATACCTACACCCCGCCCGCCGTCTGGACCTGGAACAAGGACAGCGGCGGACAGTTCGCCAGCATCAACCGCCCGATCTCGGGGGCGACTCACGAGAAAGAGCTGCCGGTGGGCAAGCACCCGCTGCAACTCTACTCGCTGGCGACGCCCAACGGTGTGAAGGTGACGATGCTGTTGGAAGAGCTGCTGGCGGCGGGCCACGATGCCGAATACGACGCCTGGCTGATCAAGATCGGCGATGGCGAACAGTTCGGCTCGGGCTTTGTCGCGATCAACCCCAACTCCAAGATCCCGGCGATGATGGATCACTCGGTCAACCCGCCGCAGCGGGTGTTCGAATCCGCCTCGATCATGATGTACCTGTCCGAGAAGTTCGGCGGGGCCTTCATGCCGAAGGGTCTGGCAGAGCGGACGGAGTGTCTCAGCTGGATGTTCTGGCTGATGGGCAGCGCGCCCTACCTGGGCGGCGGCTTCGGCCATTTCTACGCCTATGCGCCCGAGAAATGGGAATACCCGATCAACCGTTTCGCGATGGAGGCCAAGCGCCAGCTGGACGTGCTGGACCGGCACCTGGACGGCAAGGACTACATGGTCGGCGGCGAATACACTCTGGCCGACATGATCATCTGGCCCTGGTATGGCCAGCTGGCGCTGGGCCGGCAGTATTCGGCGGGCGAATTCCTTGACGTCGAGAGCTACAAGAACGTCCAGCGTTGGGCGAAAGCGATCGACAAGCGCCCGGCGACTCTGCGGGGGCGGATGGTGAACCGCACTTACGGGGAACCCTCGCTGCAACTGCACGAACGCCACGACGCTTCGGATTTCGAGACGAAGACCCAAGACAAGCTGGCGCCGACAGAGGGCTGAAGCGTTTTCAGGAAAAGTTGTTCGACTTTTCCGGTTCGAAAACGCGACTCTAAATAGCTGAACCAGTCAGCCGCCGCGCAAGCCTTGCGTGGCGGCGACGTCCACCTCGAAACCCTCTGACAGCTCGACTCCGAACAGCTCCCGCGCCTGTTCCACGCTGTATCGCCCCAGCCGCACATCCTCGCGAACCGCGCCAGGCGCCCGCGTCAGCGGATCGCCATAGCCGCCGCCGCCGGGCGT
>JAGRMS010000328.1 GCA_020441135.1 Pseudooceanicola sp. | reverse complement strand
TGACCTCGCACCTGGTCGACTGGAATTTCATTGCCGTGTCCAAGACGCTCTATGACGGTCTCAGCCCCGAGAACCAGCAGAAGCTGACCGACGCCGCCTGGGCCGCCGCCGATTTTGGTCGCGCCAACCAGCTGAAGAAGGAAGACGAACTGGTTGCCTTCCTGAAGGACAAGGGGCTGTCGATCTACGAACCCGACGTCGCCGCCTTCCGCAGCGCCGTGCAGGCCGCCTACCTTGGCAGCGACTATGCCAAGACCTGGCCGGAAGGCGCGCTCGACAAGATCAACGCGCTCGGCAACTGACGCCTGCGCGCCTCGGGGGAGGGGGAGCCATGAGACGACTCCTGCGCTGGGGCGCGACGGCGACCGAGGGCATCGCGGCGGGCCTGCTCGCCGCGCTGTTCCTGACTTTCCTGCTTCAGATCTTCTCGCGCTACATAATGGCCCAGCCCTTTGGCTGGACCCTTGAACTCTGCCTCGCGCTCTGGATCTGGATCGTCTTCTTCGGCAACGCCTTCCTGGTGCGCGAGGCCGATCATGTCACCTTCGACATCCTCTACCTGGCCATGCCGCGCGGCATCCGCGCGGTCTTCGCCCTGATCTCGGCGGGGTGCATCGTCGTCGCGCTCGGCTGGTCCTTCTGGCCGACCTGGGACTGGATCGACTTCCTGAAGATCAAGCGCAGCGCCACGCTGCGGGTGCCGATGCGGACGATCTACTCGGTCTACGCGCTGTTCCTGATCGTCGTCGTCCTGCGCTACGCCTGGGTCTTCGCCGACGTGCTGCGCCGCGGCCCACATGACCGCGCCCATCTGCCGGGCCATGAAGAGGCGGACGCATGAGCCTGCAATTCGCGATCTGCCTCGCGGTGCTTTTCGGCCTCGCCGCCATCGGCGCGCCGATCGGCTATGCGATCCTTGTGGGGGCCATCGCCTATCTGTTCGTCGCCGGGCAGGACGTGGCGCTGGCGGGCGAGCAGATCCTCGCCGGGCTGTTCGACAGCTTCGTGCTGCTGGCGGTGCCGCTGTTCATCGTCGCGGCGAACATCATGAACGCCGGGACCATCTCGGAACGCCTGCTGCAATTCTGCGTGGCGACGGTCGGACGGTTCCGGGGCGGGCTGGGCCATGTGAACGTGGTCGCCTCGCTGATCTTCTCGGGCATGTCCGGCTCTGCCGTCGCCGATGCGGCGGGGATCGGCAAGATCATCATCCAGATGATGACGAAGTCCGGCCAATACACGCGCGGCTATGCCGCCGCGATCACCGCTGCTTCGGCGACCATCGGGCCGATCATCCCGCCCTCGATCCCGATGGTGCTTTATGCACTGGTCTCGAACACCTCCATCGGGGCGCTGTTCCTCGGCGGCATCGTGCCGGGGCTGCTGATGGGCGTCGTGCTGATGGCGATGAACACCTGGGTCTCGCGCCGCCGCGGTTTCGCGATGGAGGAGCCCGTCCCCCTGCGCGACCTGCCGCGCCATACCGCCAATGCCTTCCCGGCCCTGCTGATGCCCGCGATCCTGCTCTACGGCATCTACGGCGGCGTCACGACCCCGACCGAGGCGGCGGCGGTGGCGGCGGCCTATGCGCTGGTGCTGGCGGCGCTGTTCTATCGCGCGCTGTCGTTTCGGGCGCTCTATGGCATCCTCGTCGAAAGCGCGCGGTCCTCGGCGGCCGTCGGGCTGGTGATCGGCGGCGCGCTGATCCTGAACTATGTTGTCGCGGCCGAGAACATTCCGAACCTGATCGCGCAGCGGCTGGTGGGGCTGGAGGTGCCGCCGCTGGTCTTCCTGCTGGGGGTGAACCTGCTGCTGCTCCTCTTGGGTTGCGTGCTGGATGCGACGACGATCATCCTGGTGATCATCCCGCTGTTCCTGCCGACCGCGCGCGAGCTTGGGATCGACCTGGTTCACTTCGGAGTCGTGGCGGTGGTGAACTGCATGATCGGGCTGATCACTCCGCCCTATGGCATCCTTCTGTTCGTCATCAACGCCGTGACCCGCATCCCGCTGAGCGAGATCATCGCCGAGATCTGGGGCTTTCTGGCCGTGCTGATCGTGGCCCTGCTGGTCCTGATTCTGGTGCCCGAGACGGTGCTCTTCCTGCCCCGATTGATGGGATATCAATAGTGTCCTAGCTAGGACGGGGGGTCAACCTGCTGAAATTGCGTAATTTTCGTCGGGAGTGGTCTTTTGCCCCAGTGTTTCGGACGCTTTGGGCAGGCGCGGGTCCAACCGCCCCAACGCTCAATTCTTCGGCGGCGCGGCGCTTGTCTGTAACTTCTCATTGCCCGCAAAAATTTACCAATTGATAAAAAATTCGGATGTGGCAGTCTGGGGCGCAGCAAGCACGCTCCAGGGAGACCAGAGATGGGCAACAGCCAGAGGACGCCGGGCATCGCGCCGGGACGTCTGCCAGCCGGTCAGATCGCCGCCAACTTCACCGACCTGCATCCCCCGCTGGACGCGCACGAGGCCGCCGTCGCCGCCGACCGCTGCTATTTCTGCCACGACGCCCCCTGCATGACGGCCTGTCCGACCTCGATCGACATCCCGCTGTTCATCCGCGAGATCCAGACCGGCCAGCCCGCCGCAGCCGCGCGGACCATCTTCACCCAGAACATCCTCGGCGGCATGTGCGCCCGCGTTTGCCCGACCGAGACGCTCTGCGAGGAAGCCTGCGTGCGCGAGACCGCCGAGGGCAAGCCGGTCGAAATCGGCCGCCTGCAACGCTTTGCCACCGACACGCTGATGGAAAAGGGCGACCACCCCTTCACACGGCTCGGCTCGACTGGAAAGAAGGTCGCCGTGGTCGGGGCAGGGCCCGCGGGCCTGTCCTGCGCGCACCGCCTTGCCATGCTGGGCCATGACGTGTCGATATACGAGGCGAAACCGCGCCCCGGCGGGCTGAACGAATACGGCATCGCCGCCTACAAGACGCCGGGCGGCTTTGCCCAGGCCGAGGTGGATTGGCTGCTGAAGATCGGCGGCATCACGATTCAGACCGGCGCGCTGGGGCTGGGGATCACGCTCGACTCGCTGGCGGACCAATACGACGCCACCTTCCTCGCCATCGGCCTTGCCGGGGTCAACGCGCTCGGCGCGCCGGGCGAGGACAGTGCCGAGGCCGCAACCGGCTTCATTGCCGCCTTGCGGCAGGCCGAAGATCTGTCGGCGCTGCCGGTGGGCCGCAACGTCGTCGTCATCGGCGGCGGCATGACCGCCATCGACGCCGCCGTGCAATCCCGCCTGCTGGGCGCGGACAGCGTGACGCTGGCCTACCGGCGCGGGCAAGAGGCGATGGGGGCCAGCGCCTTCGAGCAGGAGCTTGCGACGGCCAAGGGCGTGCGCCTGATGTTCAACCTGCGCCCCGTGGCGCTGCACGATGGCGAGATCGAGCTGGAATACACCAGCGTCGCGGACGGTCGCGTCACCGGCACGGGCGAGACCATCCGCCTGCCCGCCGACCAGGTCTTCAAGGCCATCGGCCAGACGCTGGAGGCGCCTGAAGGACTGGACCTGGAGAAGGGCAAGATCAAGGTCACTGGCCGCGGCCGCACCTCGCGCAAGGGCGTCTGGGCCGGCGGCGACTGCGCCAGCGGCGGCGACGACCTGACCGTGACGGCGGTGGCCGAGGGGCGCGACGCCGCCATGGACATTCACGCCGCGCTGATGGGCTGAACCGTGCTAGACTGGCTCCGGGAGGCGAACATGGACCATCTGGCCAAGCGAGTTGAAGACCACTACGCGGCCGAGAACCTGTTGGCGCGCATCGACGCCGCGCTGGCGGACCTCGGCGCGCCGCCGACCGACCCGGACGCGCTGAAGCCGGTGGACGAGTTCCACACCGGCGGGCGCGAGGCAACCGAGGCGCTGCTGTCGCATCTCGACATCCATCCGGGCATGCGCGTGCTGGACATCGGCGCGGGCATCGGCGGCACCGCCCGGCTGATCGCACGGGCGTACAAGGTGCATGTCACCGGCGTTGATCTGACCCGGTCCTACGTCGACGTCGCCAAGGCGCTGAACTCGCGCACCGGCATGGACGACGACGTGACGATGATGGTCGGCAGCGCGCTGGACCTGCCGGTGGCCGCCGGGTCGTTCGACCTGGCCGTGATGCTGCACGTCGGCATGAACATCGACGACAAGCCCCACCTGATGCACGAGGTCGCCCGCGTGCTGAAGCCCGGCGGCCACTTTGCCCTGTTCGACGTGATGCGCGACAGGGACGACGGGCCGCTGGCCTTTCCGGTGCCATGGTCGACGCTGCCAGAGACCTCTTTCGTCGACCACCCGCTCGCCTACGTCACCGCCGCCGAGGGCGCGGGGCTGGTGCCCGAACACCGCCGCGAACGGCGCGATTTCACGCTGGCCTTCTTCGACCGGGTGATGAAGGCCGCCGCCGAGAAGGGCCAGCCGCCGCTGGGCATCCACCTGCTGATGGGGGCGACGGCGGGCGAAAAGATCCGCAACTATGTCGCCAACGTCGCGGCGCATCGCATCGCGCCGGTCGAGATGATCTTTCGGAAACCGGGGTGAATCATGGGCTTGACGATTGATGTTGAAGCAAATGGTGAGGTGCGCAGATGCCCATGACCCTTCCTGCGACGGGCGGCTGCCGCTGCGGCGCCCTGCGCTTCCGGGTGACGAAGCACCCGATCAACACGATGATCTGCCACTGCACCGGCTGCCAGAAGATGTCGGGCAGCGCGTTTTCGACCACCGCGATGATCCCCGCCGACGGGTTCGAGGTCACGCAGGGCACGCCCGTCACCGGCGGCCTGAAAGGCCCCGAGATCCACCACCAGCACTGCCCTGACTGCCTGTCCTGGGTCTTCACCACCTTCGGCCCCGACCGCCCCTTCGTGAACCTGCGCGCGGTCATGCTGGACGACGCGACCTGGTTCCGGCCCTACGCCGAAAGCTACACCTCCGAGAAACTCCCCTGGGCGCAGACCGGCGCGCCACACAGCTTCGCACAATTTCCCCCGCCCGATGCGCGCCCCGCGCTGATGGCTGGATTCGCCGCCTTCTATGAGGCCACCCTTTAAGAGGAACATGATATGGCCGATCTGACCACCACCTTCCTCGGGATCACCACCCCGAACCCGTTCTGGCTGGCCTC
>JAGRMS010000327.1 GCA_020441135.1 Pseudooceanicola sp. | reverse complement strand
CGGCATGCGCCTCTCCGGCGGCGAGCGCCAGCGCATCGCCCTGGCCCGCGCCATCTACCGCGACGCCGCGATTCTGATACTGGACGAGGCCACAAGCGCGCTCGACTCCGAGGTCGAGGCGGCGATCCAGCAAACGCTCTACGGCATGATGGAGGGCAAGACGGTGATCGCCATCGCACACCGCCTGTCGACCATCGCGCGAATGGATCGCATTCTGGTGCTGGACGATGGCCGCATTGCGGAAGATGGTGCGCATGACAAGCTTTTGGCGCGCGAAGGACTATATGCACGGTTCTGGGCGCGCCAGTCGGGCGGGTTCCTGAATACCGATACCGAGGCGGCAGAATGAAGTTTGGCGACATGATCGACGCGTTCCGACCTGCGGACGGCCCGCCACCGCAGACGCTGGGCGCCTTCATGAAATGGGGCCTCAGCGGAGCCTGGGGGCCGCTCTGGCTGGCGGCGATCCTGTCGGCGCTGGCCGGCGGGCTCGAGGCCGGAACCGCCTGGATCCTGGGGATGGTCATCGACTCGACCAAGGCGAGCGGGGCCGAGAGCTATTTCGACGGCACCAACACCGCCATCCTCGTCCTCGCCGTCGCCTTCTTCCTGATCGCGCGGCCCGTGCTGTTCGGCCTGTCCTCTGCCTCGAACGCGATCATCGTCCAGCCCAACGTCAACCCGCTGGTGCTGTCGCGCCTGAACCGCTGGACGCTCGGCCAGTCGGTGCGCTTCTTCGACAACGATTTCGCCGGGCGCATCGCGCAGAAGCAGATGCAGACCGCCCGCGCCATCACCGACGTGGCGGTCGAGACGATCAACGTCGTCGCCTTCGCGCTGGCCTCGCTTGCCGGATCGCTGGCCCTGCTGGCGGCGATCAACGGCATCATGACGGTGGTCTTCATCGTCTGGCTCGCCAGCTACTTCCTGCTGATCAAGCTGTTCCTGCCCCGCGTGCGACTCTTGTCTGGCGCGCGGGCTTCGGCGCGGGCGATGGTGACGGGGCAGATCGTCGACACCATCACCAACATCAAGACGGTCAAGCTCTTCGCCCATGCCGACCACGAGGACCGCGCCGCGCTGGGCGCGCTGGCCTCCTACCGCGCGCGTTCGCTGGCCTTTGGCAAGGTCTCGGCCCTGTTCCGCTTCTGGCTGATGACGCTGGCGGGGATGCTGCCGGTGATCCTGATCGGCGGCACGCTGCTGCTGTGGCAGCGCGGCATGGCGACCGAAGGCGACATCGTCGCCGCCGGGGCGGTGGCGATCCGCATCGCGCAGATGACCGGCTGGGTCAGCTTCACGCTGATGGGCGTCTACGCCAACATCGGCGAGATCGAGGACGGCATGAAGACCCTCACCCCCCGCGTCCGCCACGACGATGCGCCGGGCGCACCCGAGTTGACCGTGCCCGAGGGGCGGATCGACTTCGACAAGGTCAGCTTTGCCTACGGGCGCCAGTCGGGCGGAATCCAGGACATCAACCTCACCATCGCGCCGGGCGAAAAGGTCGGCATCGTCGGCGCGTCAGGCGCCGGGAAATCCACGCTCGTATCGCTGCTCCTGAGGCTCTACACACGGGAAGAGGGGCAAATCCGCATCGACGGGCAGGACATCGCCGAGGTGACGCAGGAAAGCCTGCGCCGCCAGATCGGCATGGTCACGCAGGAAACCGCGATGTTCAACCGTTCGGCGCGGGACAACATCCTTTACGGTCGCCCCGACGCCACCGAAGCAGAGCTGATCGCCGCCGCCGAGAAGGCCGAGGCGCACGAGTTCATCCTGAAACTGCGCGACCACAAGGGCCGCGAGGGTTACGCCGCCCATCTGGGCGAACGTGGGGTCAAGCTGTCGGGCGGCCAGCGCCAGCGCATCGCGCTGGCCCGCGCGATCCTCAAGGACGCGCCGATTCTGGTGCTGGACGAGGCCACCTCGGCGCTCGATTCCGAGGTCGAGGCGTCGATCCAGGCCGCCCTGCACCGCGTGATGGAGGGCAAGACCGTGCTGGCCATCGCCCACCGCCTGTCCACCCTGTCCGAGATGGACCGCATCGTCGTGCTGGACGAAGGCCGCATCGTCGAAACCGGCACCCACGACACGCTGCTGGCCCGCGGCGGGCTGTACGCGCGGTTCTGGGAGCGGCAATCGGGCGGCTTCATCCAGGCCGAAGCGGCGGAATGATCCGTTGACGGAATACCGGATCGAACGGCTCGGCCACATGGGCGACGGCATCGCGCCGGGGCCATTCTTCGCCCCGCGCACCCTGCCGGGCGAGGTCATCACCGCAACGGCGCAGGGCCAGCAGCTGGACGACATCCGCATCGTCACGCCTTCCCCCGACCGCGTCGCCCCGCCCTGCCGTCACTACAAGGGCTGCGGCGGCTGCCAGTTGCAGCACGCCTCGGATGCCTTCGTCGCCGGTTGGAAGCAGCAGGTGGTGATCGACGCCCTTGCCGCACAGGGTCTGCAAACGGCGTTTCGCCCGATCCTTACCTCTCCGCCCAACGCCCGCCGACGCGCCACGCTGTCGGTGCGGCGCACCAAGAAAGGGACGCTCGCAGGTTTCCACGGCCGCGCCTCGGGCACCATCGTGGAAATCCCCGGCTGCCACTTGCTCGACCCTGCGCTGATCGACGCCCTGCCACTGGCCTCGGCGCTGGCGCAGGCCGGGGCCAGCCGCAAGGGCGAGATGGACGTGACCCTGACGCTGGCGCGCGGCGGGCTGGACGTGGTGGTGAAGGGCGGCAAACCGGCGGATGCGGCTCTGCGCATGGCGCTGGCGGGTCTGGCCGAGCAATTCCACCTGTCCCGCCTGACATGGGAGGAGGAGGTGATCGCTTTGCGCGCGCCGCCGACGATCCAGTTCGGAAGCGCCCAGGTCTCCCCGCCCCCCGGCGCCTTCCTTCAGGCCACGCCGCAGGGTGAGGCCGCCCTGCTCGCCGCCGTCACCGGGATCACCACCGGCGCCCGTCGTATCGTCGACCTTTTCGCCGGTTGCGGCACCTTCGCCCTGCCGCTGGCGTCCAGCGCCGAGGTCCACGCCGTCGAAGGCGACCGCGCCATGACCGGGGCGCTCGACAAGGGCTGGCGGCAGGCCGACGGGCTGAAGAAGGTCACGACCGAGGCCCGCGACCTGTTCCGCCGTCCCCTGCTGGCCGACGAGCTGCGCCAATACGACGCCGCCGTGATCGACCCGCCCCGCGCCGGGGCCGAGGCGCAGACGGCCGAACTGGCCAAGGCCCGCATCCCCGTGATCGCCTTCGTCTCCTGCAACCCCGTCACCTTCGCCCGCGACGCAAAGACGCTCTGCGACGCCGGCTACACCCTCGACCACATCCAGGTCGTCGACCAGTTCCGCTGGTCCACCCATATCGAGCTTGTCGCTGCCTTCCGCCTGGGCGCCTAGGCAGAAATCCACGCCGCCCGCGCGAATTTGATTTTGCAAGCCGCCCCGCGCGCGGGTATTTCTGCGCCGACAAAAAACGAGGGGCAGAGGAATGAAACGCCGTACCTTCGGGCTCGGGATGCTGGCGACGCTGGCGCTCTCGGCCTGCGCCAGCAAGTTCCGCACCTATCGCGGGCCGGAAGTCACCGGCATCGTGGTCAACAAGTCCACCGCCTCGATGCACCTGCTGCACCACCGCGAGGTGCTGAAGTCCTACAAGATCGACCTCGGCTTTGCGCCCGCCGGACCCAAGCAGTTCGAAGGCGACGGCAAGACGCCCGAGGGCACCTATCTCATCAACCGCCGCAACCCCAACAGCGCCTTCCACCTGTCGCTGGGCATTTCCTATCCGAACCAGCAGGACGTGGAATATGCCCGGTCGCAGGGCAAGCGCCCGGGCGGCGACATCTTCATCCACGGCCAGCCGAACGACAACAAGAAGCTGTCCCGCAAGCCGAACTGGACCGCAGGCTGCATCGCGGTGAAGAACCGCGAAATCGAGGACATCTATGCCATGGTCCGCGACGGCACGGTGATCACGATCTACGCCTGAGCGTTGGTGGGTGCCGGGCACCCGTCCTCCGACAAACCGCAAGTGCAGAGCCGCGCGTCGGCGGGCCGCGGTCCGGCGATCCAACGGTTTTCCAGAGCACTTTTTGGCGAGGCCCCGTAGACCCTGATTACTGGGCGCAGGTGGTGAGAAATCGCCGGGCCGGAGGGCGGCCCGTCGATGCGCGGCGGCCTACGGCCTTGATTCCGCGCGGGACGACATGCGCAGGACGGGCGCTCTGCCCCCATCACCCTCCCAGGATCAGCGTCCACCAGATCTTGCCGTTTTCCTCCTGGAACCACGAGAACCCCATCGCCCTTGCGCGGTTGTCGAGGATCACGTCGCGGGTGCCCGGCTCTTCCATCCAGGCGCCCAGCGTCTCGGTCTCGGTCTCGTAGGTCTCGGAGATCGCCTCGCCCAGCATCGTCCCCGCATAGCCCGCGCGCCGCACCCGGTCGATCGGCGACGACCCGTCCGAGCCGAAGTGCCAGG
>JAGRMS010000326.1 GCA_020441135.1 Pseudooceanicola sp. | reverse complement strand
GAACTGCTGGACGAAATCCGCCGCCGAAGCGGCGACAGCGACCGCCCGCAGATCGAGCTGGACTACCTGAAACGCCTGCTGGACCGGTTCTGAGACCTCAGCGCGGGACATAGGCGTTGAGCTTGGTGTCGATCCACAGCCGCGCTGAATTGACCGCCGAGGTATAGCCCTCCAGCGCCGGCGCCAGCGCCGGAACCGCCTCGGCGATCCGGCTGGCCTGAAGGTAGACCACCGCCAGCACCACCGCCACCACGACCACTGTCAGGAACCCCCGCCCGAAACCGCCGCGCTTCGCGGGCGAGGCCACCGGGAAGGCAACCGCCGAACTCTCGGGCTCCGGCGCGGGCATGGCCGCACCCTTGTCGCTTTTCGACAGGGCCGAGTTGATCTCTTCCACGTCGGGCAGCAACCGGCTGCGCGGCCGGTCGGGTTGCGCGACAGGTTCGCCCCGCATCCGAGCCATGCGGTCGCGCTGCTCGCGCGCCCTGGCATCGTCCTGGGCCTGTTCCAGCCCCAGCTCTCCCTGGCTCTCCAGCGCCGCGCTTTCACGCGCGCGCAGCCGCGTTTCGTGTGCCGCCTCCTCGCGCAGGATGTCCGCGACCTCGGGATCGACCCGTCGCGGCGATGCAGGCTTGACCTCGGACTCGGGCGACGGCGGCGGCGGCGGCGGCGGCGCGGGCTCCACCACCTCCTCCACCTGCTCCGCAACGTGGTCCGGGTGCGCCTGGAACCAGGTGTCCCCGCAATTGGAACACTGCACGTCCCGGCCCTCGGTCGGGATCACCTCGTCGGGAACCTCGTACTGAGCGCCGCAATTCGGGCATGTGATCCGCATCGGATGCTCCTGCTTGACAATTTGCCTGTGTATTATTTTGGCGCTCACCTTATGCAATCGCCCGCACAACGGAAAGCGGCATTTGCCTTTTGCCCGAACGCACCCGCCGACCGTTGCAAATGCGCGTTGAACCCCCGCCCGATCTTCGGCACAAGGTCGCAACGAAAGCAGGTGCAGGCGTGATCAACCTCGACAGCGTGGGCTACAGCTATGGCGGCGGCGACCTGCTGACCGACATCAGCCTGCGGCTGGCCCCGGGCTCCTTCCACTTCCTCACCGGCCCCTCGGGGTCGGGCAAGACCACCCTGCTCAAGCTCTGCTATGGCGCGCTGATGCCGACGCGCGGGCAGGTCAGCCTGTTCGACGCCGACCTGAGAAAGCTCGACCGCGACCAGATGGCCCTGATGCGCCGCCGCATCGGCGTCGTCCACCAGGATTGCCGCTTTCTCGACCACCTGCCGCTGTCCGACAACATCGCCCTGCCGCTGACCGTCTCGGGCCGCGACCGCGCGCTGGAGGCAGAGAACCTGTCCGAGCTGATGCAATGGGTCGGCCTGTCGGCCCGCGCCGACGCCCTGCCGCCCGAACTCTCCGGCGGCGAACGCCAGCGCGCGGCGCTGGCCCGCGCGGTCATCATGTCGCCCGACGTCATCATCGCCGACGAACCCACCGGCAACGTCGACTGGGAAATGTCGCAGCGCCTGCTGACCCTGCTGATCGAGCTGAACCGCATGGGCAAGGCCGTGCTGGTGGCCAGCCACGACCTCGCCCTGATCCGTGCCGCCAAAAGCCAGGTTCAGGCCCGCGTCCTGCGCATCTCCAACCGCCACCTGCAACTCGCCGGGGCCGACCTGTGAGCGCGGGAACGATTCGCGGCTTCCTGCTGGGCGATGCCCAGGCCGCCCGCGTGGTGCCGCCTTCCGGCTTCACCGCAAACCTGACGCTCTTCGCATCGGGCGCGATGGCCTTCCTCGCGGTCTTCGCGCTCGCCCTGTCCCTCGCGTCCGGCAGGCTCGCCGACCGATGGGCCTCGGAACTCGCCCGCAGCGCCACGCTGCGCATCAACGCCCCGCTCGACCAGCGCACCGCCCAGACCAACGCCGCCCTGACCATCCTGCGCCAGACCCCGGGCATCGCCAGCGCCCGCGCGCTGTCGGCCGAGGAACAGGCCGCCCTGCTCGCCCCCTGGTTCGGCGCCGACCTGCCAGTCGACACCCTGCCGGTCCCGCAACTGATCGAGGTGGTCGAGGACGAGATCGGCTATGACCCGGCGGGCCTGCGCCTGCGCCTCAGCGCCGAGGTGCCGGGCGCGATCCTCGACGACCACAGCCGTTGGCGCAAGCCGCTGGTCGACGCCGCCACCAGCCTGCGCCGCCTTGCCCTCGTCTCGGTCCTGCTGATCGCCGGGGCGATGGCCGCGATGATAACCCTCGCCGCCAACGCCGCGCTCGCCGCCAACCGGCAGGTGATCGAGGTTCTGCGCCTTGTCGGTGCCCGCGACCGCTATATCGCCCAGGCCTTCGTCCGCCGCTTCACCCTGCGCGCCCTGATCGGCGCGGGCGTCGGCATGGTGGCGGGCGTCCTCGGCGTCGCCCTGCTCCCCGCCGCCTCGGACGAGGGCGGCTTCCTCACCGGCCTCGGCTTCCAGGGCACCACCTGGCTGCTGCCCCTGGTCATCCCCCCGCTCGGGGCGCTGGTCGCCTTCCTCGCCACGTGGTACGCTGCCCGCCGCCGATTGGGAGAACTCAGCTGATGGCCTACGCCCTGCAATGGATCCGCTCGCTGGTCTTCATCGTCACCATCTACACGGCCATGCTGGTGCTTGGCATCGTCTTCGCCCCCTTCGCGCTCTTCACCCGCGAAGCCGCCTTCATGGCCTGCAAGAGCTTCTGCGTCTTCACCCGCTGGACCGCCCGCTGGATGGTCGGCATCCGCACCGAGGTGCGCGGCCCGGTCCCCGAGGGCGAGGTGATCGTCGCCGCCAAGCACCAGTCCTTCCTCGACATTCTGCTGATCTTCCACACCGTCCCCCGCGCCAAGTTCATCATGAAGCGCGAATTGCTCTGGACCCCGATCATCGGCATCTACGCCAAGCGCATCGGCTGCATCCCGGTCAACCGCGGCAAGCGCGGCGCGGCGATTGCCAAGATGGTCCAGGACGTCGCCGCCGAATTCGCGGACCCGGGCCAGCTGGTGATCTACCCGCAGGGCACCCGCGTCCCGCCGGGGCAATACCTGCCCTACAAGGCCGGCACCGGCGTCCTCTATGAATCGCTGGCCGAGCCGTGCTACCCCGCCGCCACCAACGTGGGCCTGTTCTGGCCGAAGAAGGGCATCATCCGCCGTCCCGGACTGGCCGTGGTCGAATTCCTCGACCCGATGCCACCGGGCATGGCCCGCGACGCCTTCATGGCCGAACTCGAAAGCCGGATCGAAACGCGGTCCGACATGCTGATGCAGGAAGCGGGGTTCGATCCGGATGCAGTTCGTTGAGGACATCGCGACGCTCGAGTCACTTTACGGCGCCCCGCCCGAAGCGGCTATTGCCAAGGTCGCCCGCCGCCTGACCCCGGCTTACCGCAGGTGGATCATGGCCTCGCGCCTCTGCGTGTTGACGACCGTCGGCCCGGAAGGCACCGACGGCAGCCCGCGCGGCGACGACGGCCCGGTTGTGCTGGAACTCGACCCCGGCACCCTGGCGATGCCCGACTGGCGCGGCAACAACCGGCTGGATTCCCTGCGCAACATCGTCCGCGACGGGCGCGTTTCGCTGATGTTCCTGGTGCCCGGTTCCACCAACGTCATCCGCGTGAACGGCACGGCGCGGCTGACCACCGACGACGCCCTGCGCAACCGCTTCGCGAAGGACAGCAAGTTGCCCGCCACGGTGATCGTCATCGCCATCGCCGAGATCTACAGCCAATGCGCCCGCGCCCTGCTCCGCGCCCGGACCTGGGGCGACACCCGCCCGCCCGAGGGGTTGCCGACGCCCGGCGACATCCTGACCGAGATGACACAGGGCGGCATCGACGGCGCGGCCTATGACAAGGCCTGGCCTGCCCGCGCCGCGCAGACGATGTGGTAACACGAGGCCGCGCATCGCCGGGCCGCGGTCCGGTGATCTAACGTTCAGTCGAAGCGTTTTATCCCGCCAAGTCCGTAGAACCTCAGAGCGGCAGCGACGCCCTCACCCAATCGCCGGGCCCGGGGGCGGCCCGGCGATGCGCGGCGGCCCTGCGGGCCGCTGTTTCGCGCGGGCCTTACCCATTCACCGGCGGCAGCGTCACCCTGGTCGGCGGCTCCGGCATTGGCGCGGGCTTGGACAGCCGCGCCCAGAGGATCAGCGCGACCACCGCCACCATCAGCAGCGCCGCCACCAGCGCGGGCAGCCGCACCAGCCAGCGCAGGCGCATATCGCCCTTGCCAACCTGCCAGAGCACGATCGCCAGCAGTCCCGCGCCGATCTGCCAGGCCAGGAAGGTCATCACCCGGTTCATCCCGCGGGTAAATCCGTCCCCCGTCGGCTCGGCGAAGAGGAACCCGTGGAAAGACGCCGCAAAGGCCACCGCCCAGGCCGCGAGCAAGACCCAAGTGACCGTTCCGCGCGTCATGTCCCCTCGATCCGTTCCCAGGCGCGCTCCAGGGTGCCTCTGTCGACCCCCAGCCGCAACCGCTCGCAGACCAGCGCCTCGAAGGCCGCGAAATCGGCCAGCGGCGCGCGCGTCTGCCCCTCCGCCGTGGTCAGCGTCACCGTCCGGTCGAACACCCCGATCCGGGTCGCTCCGTCATGCCCCGCCAGCATCAGGTGGTTCGGGAACACCGTCATCGGCCAGTTGGCGCTGAGCCAGTTGGCCGCCTGCAACTCCGTCTCGCCCACGAAGGCATCGTCAAAGCCATAAAGCGACACCCAGTCCGCGCCGTTCAGCCGCTCCACCACCCGCTCGCCGCTGACCGGGTCGTCGACCAGCCGATAGGTGCCGTTCGGCGCCTGTTGCGGGCCCGCTCGCCCGATCTCCAGCGGCGCCAGCGGCCCGTGCCCGCCGAACCCCACATCCGCCAGCCAGCGCACGCCGTCCAGCGTCACCTGCACGCAGAGATGCGTCCGCGCCCCGCCCTGCGCCGCGCCGTTCCGCACACGCCCCAGTGACCGCCGCAGGTCGTAGCCAAGCGCCCGCAACCCGTCTCCGAACAGCCCGTTCAGCTCGAAGCAATACCCGCCCCGCCGCCCGCGCACGACCTTGTCGAAGGTCGCAGCCAGGTCGGGGGTGCCGCCCAGGAACGGCTCGAATGTCTCGAACGGCACCGCGCGCATCTGCGCCTCTTGCAGGCGCGCAAGCGCGGCAACCGAAGGCGCGGCGCGCACAGCGCCGATACGGGCCAGCCAGTCGTCGACCATCTCAGGCGTGGATCGCCCCGTCGCCGCAGGCCAGCGCCGCCTCGCGCACCGCTTCCGAATAGGTCGGATGCGCGTGGCATGTCAGCGCCAGATCCTCGGCCGAGGCCCCGAACTCCATCGCCACGCAGACCTCGTGGATCAGGTCGCCCGCGCCGGGGCCGATGATATGGCAGCCAAGGATGCGGTCGGTCCCGGCATCCGCCAGCAGCTTGACGAAGCCTTCGCCCTGGAAGACCGCCTTGGCCCGCGCATTGCCCATGAAGGGGAACTTGCCGACCTTGTATTTCACGCCCTCGGCCTTCAGAGACTCTTCCGTCGCGCCGACATTGGCAACCTCGGGCGCGGTGTAGATCACACCCGGAATCACGCCGTAGTTGACGTGACCATGCTTGCCCGCGATCTGCTCGGCCACCGCCATGCCCTCGTCCTCGGCCTTGTGCGCCAGCATCGGCCCCTCGATCACGTCGCCGATGGCGTAGACGCCCTTGACGTTCGTCTGCCAGTCCTTGCCCACGGCGATCTGCCCGCGCTTGGTCATCTGCACGCCCAGCGCGTCCAGACCCAAGCCTTCCGTGTAGGGCTTGCGCCCGGTGGCGACCAGCACGGCGTCGGCGTCCAGCACATGCTCGCTGTCGTCCTTCTTCAGCTTGTAGGTCACCTTCGCCTTGCCCCGGGCCACCTCGGTCTTCTGCACCGCCGCTCCCATGACAAAGGTCAGGCCCTGCTTCTTGAGGATGCGCTGGAAGGTCTTCTGCACCTCGCCGTCCATCCCCGGCGTGACCGCGTCGAGGTATTCGACCACCGTGACCTGCGCCCCCAGCCGCGCATAGACGCTGCCAAGCTCCAGCCCGATCACCCCCGCGCCGATCACCACCATGGACTTCGGCACCTTGTTCAGCACCAGCGCCCCGGTCGAGGTCACGACAACCTTCTCGTCCACCTCGACACCCGGCAGCGAGGACGGCTCCGACCCCGAGGCGATGACGATGGCCTTCGCCTCGTGAACCTCGTCGCCGACCTTGACCTTGCCCGCCTCGGGGATCGACCCCCAGCCCTTCAGCCAGTCGACCTTGTTCTTCTTGAA
>JAGRMS010000325.1:1167-3188 GCA_020441135.1 Pseudooceanicola sp. | reverse complement strand
TCCTCGCCGCAGATATAGGCCCCGGCCCCGCGGCGGAGCTCGACATACCCTTTATCCACAAGGTTTTCATCTTCCAGCGCCTTGATTTCACGCCGTAAAATCTCAAGCACCACGGGATATTCATCCCGCATGTAGATGAAGCACCGCTGCGCCTCGACTGCCCAGGCGGCGATCAGCATCCCTTCCAGGAAAACATGCGGCTGGCGTTCGAGATAGAAGCGGTCCTTGAACGTCCCCGGCTCCCCCTCGTCGCCGTTCACCGCCATGAATCGCGGCCCCGGATAACTCCGCACGAAGCCCCACTTCTTCCCGGACGGAAACCCCGCCCCGCCCAAGCCCCGCAGCCCCGAGGCCGCGACCGTGGCCTGCACCGCCTCCCAGTCGCCGCTCGCGCGCAGCGTCAAGAGCGCCTCGTAACCCCCGCCGGCGCGATAGCTCTCCAGCCCCTCGTACTGCGGCACATGCGCGTGGGTCTCCCCCGCCGCAATCGCGGCCATCACCTTTTCCGGCGTCGCGTGGTCGATGTGGTTGTGCCCGATCTCCAGCACCGGCGCCGTATCG
This sequence comes from Pseudooceanicola sp., assembly GCA_020441135.1. GTDB lineage: Bacteria > Pseudomonadota > Alphaproteobacteria > Rhodobacterales > Rhodobacteraceae > Seohaeicola_A. The sequence continues at coordinate 2,627 of JAGRMS010000325.1, read as the reverse complement.
CAGCGCCCCATGCAGGGCGCCCGCAGCACGCGCACCTCCGCCGGGTCCAGCCCGCCCTCCAGCGCCGCCTTCAGCGCTTGCGCCCCCGCCAGCTCGCAGGACAGCGAGTCGCAGACCCGGATCGTCAGGGCCGGCGGCGGCGCCTCGTCCTCTTTCACCAGGTCGAAATGCGCGTAGAAGGACGCGACCTCCCAGACCTCGGCCTGCGCCAGCCGCATCTCCTCGGCCAGAGCCCGCATGTGCCGGGCCGACAGGTGTCCGTATGCATCCTGGATCAGGTGCAGGAACTCGATCAGCAGGTCGCGCCGCCGCTCCCGCCCGTCCAGCAGGGCGCGGACCTCGGCCAGCGCGGCGTCGTCCAGCTGCCGCCCCTTCGGCGTGCGCCGTCCCTTGCCCCTGCCGGATTTCCAGACACCCTTGCCGTCCTGCACCGTCATGACGCATCCCCGTTGACCCTGCGGCCCGGTCTATACCCCGCCCCGCGCCCACGGACGATCAAAAGCGACATCCCGGCGCGGCTTTGCGTTGCGGACCCTGCGCCTTTCGGAAACCCCCGCCCCCGATCCACGCCGTCAGTCCCGCGCCCGTGCCGCGCCTTCCTCGATCGCCTTGCGCAGCTTGGCCTCGAGCGAGCGCTGCTTGCTTTCCGAGTAATACTTCAGCCCGAACATGTCCTTGACATAGAAGGCGTCGACCACCTGCTCGCCATAGGTCGCGATCACCGCATTGGCGATGTAGACGTTGCTCGCCGCCAGCGTGCGCGCCAGGTCGTACAGCAGCCCCGGCCGGTCGCGGGTGTCCACCTCGATGATCGTGTAGATATCCGACCCGTCGTTATCGAACGAGATATGGGTCGCGACCTTGAACGCCTTTTCCCGCTTCTTGATCTTGTCGCGGGTCTTCAGCGCCTCGCGCGCCACCACCTCGCCCTTCAGCGTCTTGTGGATCATCTGCGCCAGCCGCGGCAGGCGTGACGCCTCGTAGGGCTTGCCCTCCGAATCCTGGATCCAGAAGGCGTCCGTCACATAGCCGTCCTTCGTCGTGTAGCTCCGCGCGTCCACCACGTTCGCCCCGACCAGCGCCAGAGCCCCCGCCAGCCGCGCGAAGATGCCCGGATGGTCCGCCATCACGAAACAGGCCCGCGTCGCGTCGCGGTCCTCGTCCGGATGCAGGTGGATCAGCGCCTTGCCCGGATCGTTCGCATCTTCAAGTTCGCGCAGCATCCGCGCGAAATCGACATGCGCGGTGACATGCAGCCCCTGCCAGTAGGGCGGGTAATGCCGCGCCGTCTCGGTCTTCAGCGCCGCCTTCGGCCAGTCCGGCAGCGCCTCGCGCAGCAGCCGCTTGGCCTCGGTCCCGCGGTTCTCGCGGTTCAGCGCCTCCATGCCCTGCTCCAGCGCCCGCCGGGTCTGGCGGTACAAGGCGCGGATCAGCGCCGCCTTCCAGTTGTTCCAGGTGTT
>JAGRMS010000325.1:0-1151 GCA_020441135.1 Pseudooceanicola sp. | reverse complement strand
CAGACCGTCAGCACCGTCAGCAGGTCCAGCCGCTTGACCGTCTGCACCGCCTTGGCGAAATCGCGCACCGTTCGGGGGTCGGCGATATCGCGCTTCTGCGCCATGTCCGACATCAGCAGGTGATGGCGCACCAGCCACTCCACCGTCTCGGCATCCGCCTTGTTCAGCCCCAGCCGCGGCGCCACCCGCCGGGCGATCTGCGCGCCGAGAATCGAGTGGTCCTCGCTCCGCCCCTTGCCGATGTCATGCAGCAGCAGCGCGATATACAGCACCTTGCGGTTCACCCCGGCCTTCAGGATGCCCGAGGCCACCGGCAGGCTTTCCCGCAGCTCGCCCTTCTCGATCTGGGCCAGCGTGCGGATGCACTGGATGATATGCTCGTCCACCGTATAGCTGTGATACATGTTGAACTGCATCATCGCCACGATGGGCTCGAACTCGGGCAGGAAGGCCGCCAGCACCCCCAGCTCGTTCATCCGGCGCAGGCCCCGCTCGGGGTTGCCATGCTTCAGCAGCAGCCCCAGGAAGACATTTGCCGCCTCGCGGTCGTTGCGGAACTCGTCGTCGATCAGGTCGAGGTTCGCCGTCACCAGCCGCATCGCATCGGGGTGGATCAGCATCCCCGTCCGCAGGCCTTCGTCGAACAGCCGCAGGATGTTCAGGGGGTCGGCCAGGAAGGCTTTGGGGTCCGACACCGCAAGGCGGTTGTGGATGACCTCATAGCCGTCGCGGGCCTGCCGCTTGCGCGGAAAGATGCGGTCCAGCAGCGGCGCCGGCTTGACGTGGATCGCCTCCAGCGTGGTCAGCAGGATGCGGGTCAGGTCGCCCACCGCCGTGGCATGGCGGAAATAGTCCTGCATGAAGACCTCGACGCCGCGCCGCCCCGCCTTGTCGGCATAGCCCATGCGATCCGCCACCTCGACCTGAAGGTCGAAAGTCAGCTGCTCGGTGGCGCGCCCCGCCAGCAGGTGCATGTGCGACCGCACCGCCCAGAGGAAGTCCTCCGCCCGCTGGAACCGCTCGAACTCCTCGCGCCGGAACACACCCAGCGGCACCAGCTCGGCGGTGTCGTCGACACCGTGGACATACTTCGACATCCAGAACAGCGATTGCAGGTCGCGCAACCCGCCCTTGCCCTCCTTGACGTTGGG
>JAGRMS010000324.1 GCA_020441135.1 Pseudooceanicola sp. | reverse complement strand
GGATCATCAGCCCCAGCGTCGCCGCGCCGGCGAGCGTGCCGATGATCATCGTCTCGGGATAGTTGCGCTTGCGCAGCTCCGGGATCGACATCTTGCCCACCGTCGTCAGCGTCGCCGCGGAAGAGCCCGAAACGGCGGCAAAGACGGTGCAGCCGACGATATTCGTATGAACAAGGCCCCCCGGCAGCCGCGCCATCCAGGGGCTGAGGCCGCGGAACATGTCCTCGGACAGCCGTGTGCGGTATAATATCTCGCCCATCCAGATGAACAGCGGCAGTGCCGTCAGCGTCCAGGAGGATGACGAGGTCCAGATCTTGGTGATCATCGCGTCCCCGGCGGGGCGCGAGGTGAAGAGTTCCATGCCGACATAGGCCACGCCCATCAGGGCCAGGCCGACCCAGACGCCCGAGCCAAGCAGCAGGAACAGGACGAACAGAAAGATCGCGATGGGGATGAGCTGTTCCATGCCTACTCCGTCATCTGCCGGTAGACACCTAGCCGGTCAGCGATCTGCCAGTGTCCGGTCAGTTGGTCGTCGGCATCAAAGTCATAAAAGGTTGCGCCGGTCATGGTCAGCACGCGCCCCGTGGGCTGCGGCAGGCCGGGAGCTGCGCCGGTATGGGTGCCGCGCCAGCGCCAGGCCACCGCGACGGTGTCGCCCTGCTCGACCATGCGGACGGGTTCGAAACGCTGGTCGGGTGCCACGGCGCGTGACGCCACCAGCCGCGCGCGAAAGCCGTCGCGCGTCAGGGTCTGTCCATCCCAGGGATCGCCGGGATCGTTGTGGATCGTATAGCGTTCCGCGACATAACGCGGGACGGCGGACACGTCCCCCGCCCCCCAGACGTCATCCAGGAACTGCGCGAGACGCTGCTTGCGCGCACTGTCAGCCATTCCGCTCATTCGGCGCGGGCCTGTTCGACGGTTTCTCCGGCGATGCCATGGCTGCCGGTGAAGATGAGACGGATCAGGTGATCCCAGAAGCAGACCGCCAGCAGGATCGTCCCAATGGACATCGCCAGCTGCGGGATCCACATCGGCGTGGCGTCAAGGCCCTGGCTCAACTCCTTGAAGCGATACGAAATGCGCGTGCCCTTGACGGCGTAATAGGCGAAATAGGTCGCCGTCGCCGCGCCGATGCCGAAGCACCAGACCTCGCCCCACCAGCGGTGGCGGCCCAGCGCGCTCAGAAACAGCGACACCCGGATATGCGCGCCGTGGTTCAGCGCATAGGCGAAGGCGAAGAAGGACGCCGCGGCCATGCAGTATCCGGCATAGTCGGTCGCCCCCGGAAACACCTGCCCGGTCCAGCGCGCCAGCATTTGCAGGACGATCAGCGTCAGGATCGCGATCAGGAAAAAGGCCGCGATCACCCCGCCAAGAGCGTACAGCCCATCGAGAAGACGCCTCAGCGCCCGTGCTATCGGCATCGCTCACCCCCGCGCCGTGGGAACCGGGGCGCGATACGCCCCGGTCCGGACTGTCGTCAGTTGCCGGCCTTGTAGGCGTCGACGATGGCCTTGCCGTCGGCCCCGGCCTTGGCGAGCCATTCCTCAGTCATCGTGGCGCCGATCTCCTGCAGGCCCTTGACCAACTCGTCACCCGCGCGGCCAACAGTCATGCCGCCATCCTTGAGGCCCTGGAGCGTGAAGGCGGTGTAGTCCTTCGACTTCGCCAGGCCGTCCGCCGCCGCCTTGGAGGCGCAGTCGTTCATAACCGTCTTGGTGGCATCGTCGAGACCGTTCCACGCGTCCATGTTGACGAAGACGGCGTTGCGCGGCAGCCAGGCGTCGACCTCGTAGAAGTGGCTCAGATGCTCCCAGACCTTGCGGTCGTAGCCGGTCGCACCCGACGAGATGAAGCTTTCCGCCACGCCGGTTGCCAGCGCCTGGGACAGCTCCGCCGCTTCGACCTGCACCGGCAGCGCGCCGGTCAGCTCGGCCATCCGTGCGGTGGCGGTGGAGTAGGAGCGGAACTTGACGCCCTTGAGGTCGGCCACCGAGGTCATCGGCTTGTTAATGTAGAGGCCCTGCGGCGGCCACGGAACCGAGTAGAGATAGTGCAGGTTGTCACCTGCCAGCGCCTTGGTCACATAGGGCTCGGCGATCTTCCAGAGCTTCTCGTGCTCGTCAAAGGACGACACCAGGAAAGGGATCGAGTCGACGCCGTAAAGCGGGTTCTCGTTCTCATGCGCCGACAGCAGGCGCTCGCCGATGTTGGCCTGGCCGGTCTGCACCGCGCGCTTGATCTCGTTGCCGGCGAACAGCGACCCCGAGGGGTGCGTCACGATCTCGAGCGCGCCCGAGGTGCCGTCGGTCACGCATTTGCCGAAGGCCGCGCCGATCTCGGAGTGGAAGTTCGAGGCGGCGTAGGCCATCGGCATGTCCCACTTCTCGGCCTGCGCGCTTGCGGCGCAGGCGAGCGTCATGGCGCTTGCGGCCATCAGTCGAGCGATTGTTGTCATCGTCTTCTCCCAGTTGCTTGTCCGGGGATCGTTCACCGCCCCGTTCCGGTGTTCAGTTAAAACGGTCGGGTCTGTAGGGGGCAAGGTCAATATTGGGCGAACGCCCCGAAACCAGCTGTGCAAGGATGCGCCCGGTCTTGGGACCGCCTGTCAAACCGACATGATCGTGGCCGAAGCCCATGAAGGCGCCCTCGACCCCCGGCACCGCGCCGATCACCGGGATCGAATCCACCATCGAGGGGCGGTGCCCCATCCATTCGACCGTTTTCTTCCAGGTCAGCCCCGGCATCGCCGCACGGATGTTGCGCTCCAGCAGCCGGAACGGCGCGCGCGACGGCGGCGCGTCGAGGCCACCGAACTCCACCACGCCGGCCAGCCGGATGCGGCCCTCCATCGGGGTGGCGACGAACTTTCCCGAAGCGACCATGACGGGCGAGCGGGGCATGATCGACGGCTCCCACAGTTCCAGGTGATAGCCACGCTCGCTTTCCAGCGGCATGTGCAGGCCCAGCTTGTTGGTCAGCGGCACCGACCAGGCCCCGGTCGCCAGGATCGCGGCATCGCAGGGGATCGTCTGCCCCGCGGCGCGCACGCCGGTGACGCGGCCGTTCTCGCGCAGGATATCCTGCACGTCGGCCTTGATGATCTTCGCGCCCTGCTTCTCAGCATGGGCGGCCAGATCCTTCACATACTGCCCCGGGTCCGCGATGCGCCCGTGGTCCGGCATCCGAACCGCAAGGCCCAGCGCGCCGGAAAAGCTCGGGTCATAGGCCTGGAAGGCCGCGCCTTCGAGGATCTCTCCCTCGAACCCGTATTCCTTGCGGATCGCCCAGCCGAAGGCGTCGCCTTCATAATGCGCACGGTTGTTGTAGAGAAACAGGTAATCCGCCGGGATCAGCCACTTTTCCGCGCCCGTCCCGGTCGCCAGCGCCTGATGGTCGGCCAGGCTGTCCCCGATGATCGGCGCCAGCGCGGCGGCGCGGCGGCGCACGCCGTCGGCGTTGGCGGTCTTGAGGTAGCGCCAGAGCCAGGGCGCAAGTTTCGGCAGGTAGCCCCATTTCAGGAACAGCGGCTGGTTCGGATCGAACAGCATTCGCGGCGCCTTGCCGATCAGGCCCGGCACGGCGACCGGAATGATCGAGCAGGAGGCCAGCACGCCGCCGTTGCCATGGCTTGTCCCCTCGCCCGGCCCCTTGCGGTCGATCAGCACGACCTTGTGGCCGTCGCGTTGCAGCCAGAGCGCGGTCGAGACGCCGACGATCCCGGCCCCGATGATCGCCACGGTTTTCTGGTTATCGCTCAATCCGTCACCCCCCGGCGGTCTTCATGACAAATCTGTGAACCTTGTCCATGTCGGGCACAAGGCCCAAACCGGGACTGTTCGAAACCGTCACATGGCCATTGTCACAGGGAAACGGGGACGCCAGAAGGTCTTCGGCCAGGAAATACCGCGCCTGGTAGAACTCGCATCCCAACCCGATCTCGGGGGTTGCGGCGATCATGTGGGCGCCCGCCAGATGGGCCAGCCCGGTTTCGAACATATCGCCGCCATAGGCCGCCAGCCCGGCCTGCGCCGCGAGCCGCGCGACCTGTTGCGCGCGCCCCAGCCCGCCGGTCTTCATGATCTTGACCGACACCCCGTCGCAGATGCCTTCCCGGATCGCGCGGTCCATGTCCTCGGGGCCGAAGAAGCTCTCGTCCGCCAGCAGCGGCACGTCGATGCGGAACCGCAGGTCGGCCATCGTCTGCCAGTCGCTTGCCGCAACCGGCTGTTCGATGAAGTCGGGCAGCAGGCGGGCGACCTCGGGCACCTGTGCCAGCGCGTCGTCGCGGGTCAGGCCCTGGTTGTAGTCGACGCGTATGCGCATCTCGGGATGCTGCGAGCGGATGTAATCCAACCGCTCCATGTCGAAAGCATGGCCCTTGAACCCGGTCTTCAGCTTGACGATCCGCCCCCCTTCGTCGCGCAGCCGCACCAGCAGCGCCTTGTCGGCGGCGAAATCCGGGCTGGCGATCGAGCAGGACAGCGGGATCGGCTTCGGATCGCTTCCCCCCAGCAGCGCCCAGACCGGCTTGCCCGCGAACTTGCCCGCCAGATCCCAGAGCGCGGTATCCAGCGCCGCCTTCGCCTCGGTGCAATGCACCACCGCTCGGGCTGCGTCCGCCATGATCGCCGTGTGGTCCGACACCCGGCGGCCGATCACGAAAGGCCGGATATACCGGTTCAGCGCCGCGAAACTCGCCTCGGGCGAGCCGGTGAAGACCACCCAGGGCGAGGCTTCGCCCCAGCCCTCCACGCCGCCTTCCGTGGTCAGCCGCAGGACGATCACCTCGACCGACCCGCCGACCGATCCGATCCCGTGGTCGCGCCGTCCGGTCACCGGCAGCGCACAATGCCAGAGGTCCATGCCCGCGATGATGTCGTCGGGCTGGCCCATGCTCAGGCGACCCATTCCGAGACCGGGGCGGAAGCCTCGTGCAGCGGCTGCGAGATCACGTCGACCAGCGTCGGCCCGTCATGCGCCAGCGCTTCCTTCAGCACACGGGTCAGGTCGGCAGGGTCTTCCACCCGCCAGGACTTGACGCCAAAGGCCGAGGCCACCGCCGCGTGGTCGGTCCGGTCGAAATCAACGTTGTAGAATCGCTGGCCAAAGCCGGAGTTCTGGCCGGCCTTGATCCAGCCGTAGACCGAGTTCGAGAAGACAATCGACGTGATCGGCATCCGGTAGCGGCAGATCGTCTCGAACTCGCCGCAGCAGAACCCGAACGACCCGTCACCCATCACCGCCACGGTCTTGACCCCCGGCCGCCCCGCATGCGCGCCCATCGACGCCGCCAGCGCATAGCCAAGCGCCCCATGCGCCCGGTTGGTGATGAAGTTCCGCCCCGCCACCGGCCAGCGGTAATGCGCGCTGAAGTAGGGGCAAGGCGTACCGGGATCGGCGACGATGATGGCGTCCTTGTCCAGCAGCCCTTGCAGCGTCGCGACTACCCGCTCGGGCCGGATCGGGCGTTCGTCGCTCGCCGCCAGCGGCGCGAAGGCGGCCAGCTTGGCCTCCCAGGCGCGGGCGGCGCGGGCTTGTCCGCTCTGCCCCGCAAGGTCGCGCCCTTCGAGTTCCGCCACCAGCGCCACCAGTGCCAGCTTCGCATCGGCGCAGATCGCCACGTCGGTCGAATAATTTGCCCCGATCACCATCGGATCGCTGTCGATATGCACGATCTTCACGCCGGGTTTCGGCGAGCGCCAGCGTTCCGTCGTCACCGACCCGGCCCGGCAGCCGATGAACAGCACCACGTCCGCCTCGTCCACCACCGCGCGCGTGGCCGGGTTGCCGCCGTTCGAGCCCACGACACCCAGTGCATGGCTGTCGGTCTCGGCCACCGCCCCCTGCCCCGAAACCGTGGTCGCCACGGGCATGTCCAGCAGCCGCGCCAGCGCACCCAGTTCTTTGGCGGCCCCGGCAATCACCGGCCCGCCGCCGCAGATCGCCACCGCCCGTCTGGCGCTGGCCAGCAATGAAGCCGCCTCGCGGATCGCCTCCGAATCGGCCCCTGCGCGTTCCGCCGGATAGCTGCGGTGCCGCGCGTCCGCCCAGATCTCGGCCTCGTCCACCGGGGCCTTCTGCGTGTCGAACGGCAGCGCCAGATGCACCGCACCGGGTCGCCCCGTGGTCATCGCCCGGAACGCCGCCCGCACCATCGCGGGCAGCCGCGCGGCGTCGTCCAGCGAGGCGTTCCACTTGGTCAGCGGTTTGAACATTGCCTTCTGGTCCAGCTCGGTCAGCGGATAGCGCCCGCGCGAGGCCGTGGACACGTCCGTCGTGATCGCCAGCACCGGGATCGAGCTTTCATTCGCCTCGACCACCCCCGGCAGGATATAGGTCGCGCCGCCGCCCGACGGACCCTCGCAGATCCCCGGCTTGCCGGTCACGCGGGCATAGCCGTCGGCCATGTAGGCCGCATGGCGTTCGTCGCGGGTCAGGTAGTGGGTGATCCCATGCTCCATCCGCGCGAGCGCGTCGTAGAAGGGCAGCGTGGTGTCGCCGCAAAGGCCGAACATATGAGTGACGTCATGCGCCTGAAGCATCCGCACCATCGCCTCGGCGCCGGTCATCCGGTTGTCCATCGCATCCCCCTGTCAGCTGTATACAGATTGATATGCAGCATTGCGCGCATGTCAACCGCTGTGTAATTCTCATGCACAGGGAGGCCTTGATGCCGAAAACCGACAGCAACGTCAGCCGCATCTACGCCGCCCTGCGCCGTATGGCGGCGGATTTCGAGCTGAAGCCGGACGAGCGCATCAACGAATCCGCCCTGTCGCAGACGCTGGGCGCCAGCCGCACCCCGCTGCGCGAGGCGTTGAACCGGCTGGTGGCCGAAGGATTCCTCACCTTTCAAAGCGGTCGCGGCTTCTTCTGCCGCCCGCTGTCGCCCGCCGCCGTGATGGAGCTCTACGAGGCGCGCGTTGCGGTCGAGACGGAAACCGCCCGCCTCGCCGCGCGCAATGCGACCGACGAGGGCCGCAGGGCGCTGTCCGGCCTTCTGGACGAGATGGCCGAGGAATACGCCGCCAGCGAAGATGCCGCCCGCCTGCTCGAGATGGACGAGGCGTTCCACCTCGAAATCGCGGCGCTGTCGGGCAACGGCGAACTGTGCCGCATGGTCGAGAACCTGAACGACCGGGTGCGGTTCATCCGGATGGTGTTCATGTCCCGCATGGCGGCCAGCGGCGCGCCGCGACTGGCTGCGCACCGGGCGATTGCCGAGGCCATTAACAGGGGCGACGAAGCGGCGGCGGCGCAGGCGATGCGCAGCCATATCGAACGGCGGCGCGGCGAGGCGGCAGAGGCCGTGCGCACCGCCTATTCGCGGATCTACGTGCCGGAGGACGGATCATGAAGGCAACGGGCGGCAAGGCGATCTACGGCGCGGCGGTGGGCATCCTGATGCTGGAAGCGCGCTTTCCCCGCATTCTCGGCGATATGGGCAATGCGCTGACCTGGCCGTTTCCCGTTCATTACCGGATCGTCAGGGGCGCCTCGCCCGACCGGGTGGTGCGGCGCGGGGCGGAAGGGACGCTCGACGCCTTCATCGCGGCGGCGCGCGAGCTGGTGGCGGACGGGGCGGACGGGATCACCACCAACTGCGGGTTCCTGTCGCTGTTCCAGGACGAACTGGCGGCGGCGGTGGGGGTGCCGGTGGCGACCTCCTCGCTGATGCAGGTGGAGATGGTGAACCGGCTGCTGCCCGCCGGGCGGCGGGCGGGGGTGCTGACGATCTCGGCCTCGACGTTGACGCCCATGCACCTCGTCAAGGCGGGGGTGCCGCAGGATACCCCTATCGGCTCCACCGAGGGCGGGCGGGAGTTCACGCGGGCGATCCTCGACAACGAGCTGGAGCTGGACGTGGAGCTTGCCCGGGCCGACAACGTGGCGGCGGCGCTGGCGTTGAAGGAGGCGAACCCGGACCTGGGGGCCATCGTGCTGGAATGCACCAACATGGTGCCCTACGCGGCGGATATCCGGGCGGCGACGGGGCTGCCGGTGTTCTCGATCCTGAGCTTCGTGAGTTGGTTCCAGTCGGGGTTGGTTCCGGCGCGGTTTTGAAGGGGGCCGGCGGGGTGAACCCCGCCCTACGATGGGGCTGGTTCCGGTGCGGATTTGAGATGTCCTAGCTAGGACGGGGGGTCAAGTCATTGGCGTTGCTGATGTTAGCGATAACAACGACCTGGGACGCACCTGCGTCCTGACCCATTCAAAGCCCCAGCGCCTCGCGCTGGCCGTGGGCGAAACCCTGGACCAGACGGTCGGCGACAAAGGCGAGGATCGCCATCGCCGCCCCGGCTGAGACTCCCAGCCCGATATCCGCCTGACCGAGCGCGAGGAAGATCGACTGGCCGAGGTCGGTGGTGCCGATCAGCGCGGCGATCACCAGCATGGAGAAGGCATAGAGGATGGTCTGGTTCAGCCCCAGCAGGATCGTCGGCGCGGCCCAGGGCGCGCGCACGTCGCGCAGCATCTGCCAGGTGGTCGCCCCCGCGGCGGTCGCCGCCTCGACCATCTCGGGCGGGGTGTCCACCAGCCCGTGACGGGTGTAGCGGATCATCGGCACCACGGCATAGGCGCAGATCGCCAGCACCGCCGAGAACTCGCCGATCTGGAAGAACATCAGCACCGGGATCAGGAAGACGAAGAGCGGGATGGTCTGGAGCATGTCGCAGATCGGCCTGACCACGCGCCACACGCCCGGGCTGACCGCGCTGGCAAGACCCAGCGCGCCCCCCACCACGACGCAGATCGCGACGGAGGCGGTGCAGAGGTAGAGCGAGAGCAGCGCCCTGTCCCACAGCCCGCAGACGAGGATAAGCGCCAGCAGTCCGACCGCCAGCGCCGACAGCCGCCACCCGCCCGCGGCAAAGCCGAGCGCCCCCGCGCCGACCAGCACGAAGGGCCAGGGCAGTTGGGCTATCCCGGTCTCGACGATGCCGAGCGCGATCACCAGCGCCGTCCCGGCGGTCACACGGCCCGAGGCCGCCAGGGCCAGGCCCGCCGTCACCGCGAAGGCAAACCAGACGGCGCTCATCCAGGCCGTCCACTGGAAGCCCCAGGTAAACGGCAGGATCGCGTCGTCGAGCCCGATCCGCAGGGGCAGCAGGCCGAAGAACATCGCGTTGTTCTTGATCGCGTCGAGCGTCGCGCCGTAACCGGCGGTGAAGGCGCCAAGGCCCTTGTCCACCCCTTCCGCCAACGGCATCAGCAGCCGGAAGGCCGCCGGATCGGGCGCCAGCCGCCAGGCCGCCAGCGTCACCGCCAGCCCGAGCGCCAGGATCCCCAGCGCCACCCGGCGGTCATGGCTTTGCGGTTCGAGCGCCAGCGCCCCGCTCATCCGGTCGATCACCACGGCAAACGCGACGATCACCAGCCCGGCCAGCAGGCTCTGCCCGAACAGCGCCTTGCGCATGGTCAGCAGCACCTCCCACCCGATGTCGTTGAAGCCGCCGATCACGGCGGCGATGATGACCATCGACAGCGCCGCCATCAGGCACTGGTTGAAGCCGACCATGATTTGGCGCATCGCTGCCGGGATCTCGACCTGGAACAGCTGCTGGAGGCGGGTCGCCCCGCTCATGACCGCGGCTTCCTTTACCTCGGTCTCGACCCGCTCCAGCCCCAGCATCACGTTGCGCGCCATCGGCGGGGCGGCGTAGATCGCCGAGGCAATCAGGCCGACAACGGGGCCGAAGCCGAAAAGCAGGACCAGCGGGGTGAGATAGGCGAAGGTCGGCACGGTCTGCATGATGTCGAGCAGCGCCTGCACCGCGCCTTTCAGGCGGGGTATTTCATTGGCGAGAAGGCCGATGGCGAGACCCGACACCACCGCCACCGGCACCGAGACGGCGACGAGGGCCAGCGTGCTCATTCCCTGCACCCAATAGCCCGAGAGCAGCACGAAGGTGAGGCCGAGGAACCCGAGCGCCGCCATCGCCGCACCGCCGACGAGCCAGCCGATGGCCGTCACGATGGCGATGAACAGCGGCCAGGGCGTGGCGGTGAACAGCGCGTTGGCCCAGCCCATCGGATAGGCGAGGAGGACCGAGACCAGCCGGGCGGCGGGGCGGATGAAGCGCAGGAAGGTTTCCAGCACGGCGCTGAACGCCTTGGTGTCGAGCAGCACCCAGTCGGCGGGCCAGACGGTCAGCCAGGGCAGCGACGGCGCCAGCGCGAGGCAGAGCGCGCCGGTCAGCAGGGTGACAAGCGCGGCCCATGTGCCGGGGGCCAGGGACGTGCGCGGGGTGTCGGCGAGGATCACCGCTCGTCCACATGCAGGGCGCTGACGAGGTCGGCGGGGTCGATCTGGCCGACCACCCGGCCCGATCCGTCGGCCACCGGCACCGCCGATTGCGCCGCGACGCAGGCGGCCAGGGCGGCGTCGAGCGTCATGCCCTCGCGCAGCACCGGACCGTCAAGCGGCCCTTTCGCGGGTTTCATGACCGAGGCGACGCGGGCGTGCCGCCCCTTGGCGACGTCGCGCGAGAACTCGCGGACGTAGTCGTCCGCCGGGCTCAGCACGATCTGCGCGGGCGTGCCGATCTGGATGATCTTGCCGTCGCGCATGATGGCGATGCGGTCGGCGAGTTTCAGCGCCTCGGCGATGTCGTGGGTGATGAAGACGATGGTGGTCTTCAGCTTGGCCTGGATTTGCAGGAACTCGTCCTGGAGCTGGCGGCGGATCAGCGGATCGAGCGCCGAGAAGGGTTCGTCGAGGAACCAGACCTCGCAATCGCCGACCAGCGAGCGGGCGATGCCGACCCGCTGGCGCTGCCCGCCCGAGAGGTTGCGCGGGAAGGCGCTTTCCCGCCCGCCGAGGCCGACAAGCTGGATCACCTCAAGCGCCTTGGCGTGGCGTTGCGCCCTGGCGATGCCCTGCACCCGCAGCGGATAGGCGACGTTGTCGAGCACCGACATATGCGGGAAGAGGCCGAAGTGCTGGAACACCATGCCGAGCTTCTTGCGGCGCAGTTCGATCAGGCGGGCCTTGCTGGCGGCGGATATGTCCTCGCCCAGGATGCGGACGTCGCCAGAGGTGACGTCGAGCAGGCGCGAGAGGCCGCGCACCAGCGTGGACTTGCCGGAGCCGGAAAGGCCCATGATGACGAAGAGTTCGCCGGGGCGGACGTCGAAGCCGACGTCCTGCACGGCGGGGATCAGGCCCCTGGCCTTCAGGTCGGCCGCGACGGCGGCGGGGTCGGGGTTCTGCGCCAGCGCGGCGGCCAGCGCAGGTTTCGCGTTCGGGCCGAACACCTGCCACAGGTTGCGGCAGGCGATGGCCGGGGTGGCGGTGTCGCTCACTTCGTCGCGGCTTCGACCACCGGGCGCCACTTGCCCTCGTTGTCGGTCATCCACTTGGCGACGACCTCCTCGACCTTGCCGCCGTCGACGTCGATGGCGCCCATCATCGGCTGCTGGTCCTCGACCGACAGTTCATACTTGGACAGGATTTCGTAGGCGGCGGGCCATTTCTGTTCAAAACCGGACCAGGCGGCCTTGAAGATGCGCGAGGGGGCGAAGTCGCAGTCGTTCACCGCGTTCGGGTTCGGGCCCCAGGCGGGGTCGTTGAAGCAGGCCTCGTTGCCTTCGGGCAGGTCGACGAACTTGACGTCGTAGGCGGCCATCGCCCAATGCGGCTGCCAGAAGGTGATGAGCAGCGGCGACTTCTTCTCGGTCGCGGCGCGGAGTTCGGTGATCAGCGCGCCTTCGGACCCGGCGGGGACCGCCTTGAACGGCAGGGCGAGGCCGGTCATGCGGTCGGCGCCGGGGGTGCCCCAGTCGGCGGGGTAGTCGACGAGGCGTCCCATCGGCAGCGTTTCGGCGGTGGCGAAGGTGCCGGCGCAGGCCTTCAGCGCCTCCCAGGCGGGCAGGCCGGGGCAGAGGTCGGCGACGTGGGCCGGGTAGGCGATGCCTTCCTTGGCATCGAGGCCAAGGTCGCCGAGTTCCACCACCGTCCCCTCGCCGATCTTCTTGGCGTATTGGTCGGAGACGTTGGAGGACCAGATCTCGAGCGTCGCACTCAGGTCGCCGTCGGCCAGCGCCTGGAACTGGTTCATCATGCCGGCGGTGACGTATTCGACCTTGTAGCCCGCCGCCTTGAGCATCTCGCCCGCAACGTGCGTCGTCACATGCTGGCCGGTCCATTCGTTGATCGCCAGCTTGATCGGCTCGTCCACGGCGCCCATCTCGGCGGCGTGGGAGGCAGTGGCAAGGGCGGCAAGCGCCAGCCCGAGGGTCAGGTGTTTCATCGTCGGCTCCCTGGTCTTGTTGGTTTTGAGGGCGAGTATTCGCGCGTTTTTCCGCAGGAGTCACGCCACTTGTCGCCAAACCGCGCATATTCGCGTTGCAAGGCCCGGGAATGCAAGGCAGATGCCCGCTTGGGAAAGGGTCCGGGAATGTCTTCGCTACGCCTGCTCGTCTGTTCCACCTGCCTGCGCGAAACGTCCACCGCGACAGAGGAATGCGCGCGCGCGCGGGCGGCGCTGAACGCGGCGGGCATCGCGGCGCAGGTGGCGGAATTCGCCTGCCTCGGCGGCTGCGACACGCCGGTCAGCATCGGAATCCAGTCCGAAGGCCGCGCCTCCTACGTTTTCTCGGACCTCGGCCCGGACTGGCCGGAGGGCGACCTTGCCGCCTTCTGCCGTCTCTACCTGGATGCGCCAAACGGCTGGATCGAAGACGCCCGGCCCGCCGGGCAGCTTCGCTTTCATCTGCGCGCGCGGCTGCCCGCGCCGCCGTCAGCGCCCGAGGGTGACTGACGCCTCGACCGGCTGCCCGCCCTTGGTCAGCGGGTGGTGGTCGTTGGTGTAGAGCGCCGCGCGCAGGGTGTCGCCGGGTGCGCCCCGGTCGAGATGCACCCATTCGCTGTAGACCCGGGCAACCTTTTCGCCGTTGAGGGTGAGGTGGACATGCCCCTCGCCCGGCACGTCGCCCTGCCCCGCGTGTTCGGGGGCAAAGCGGAAGTTCGCAGTTTCCACGCGCACGTTCCAGCCCGAGACCGGGTCGGCGTCGGCGGTCAGGGCGACGGATGGAGCCTGCCCGGCCACCGCTTCGACCGGCTGCGCATGGGTCGCCTCGTGACCGGCGCCGCCGTGGCCGGTGGCGTGGTCATGGCCGTCCAGCGTGACGCCCATGCCCGCCGCCGCCAGGAAGCCGAAGCCGCCGCCAAAGACCAGGCCGATCCCGAAAAGGGCCAATCCGCGATCCAGCATGGTCTCAGGCCGCGGCGCCCTGGCGCTGGCCCTCGCGTTGCCAGAACCAGCCGCAGAAGGCCCCGAGCAGCACCCAGGCCGCCAGACCGACGCCCAGTGCGCGGGCAGCAAACAGCGCGGCCACCTCGGGCGGCACCGTGCCGGTGAAGCTGTCGGGATGCGGCGCGCCGAACAGGTGCGGCGCGGCCAGCAGCACCACCGCCCCGCCCCAGGCCACCCAACCCTTGCCGAAGGCGATCAGCCCCAGCGCCATCGCGGAAGCGACCACGGTGGCGAGCCACCAGACCTGGCGCGCCACCACGTCGGCGGCGGCAACGCCCGGCACCTCGGGCGGCAGCGAGACCGCCGGGGCCAGGTGGACGGCGACAAAGCCCGCGACGCCCCAGATCAGCCCGCTGCGCGCGGTGACGGTGGCGCCCGCCGCCTCGGCCAGCGACATGGCCGCGACCATCACCAGCGCATAGCCGGTATAGACCAGCGCGGTGAACAGCACCGACAGCCCGTCGCGCATCAGGTCGATGCCGCCGAGGTCGGGGTTGGCCGAAACCGGATCGGCGCCGAAATGGACAAGCTGCCCGGATTCATACAGTTCCGCGTGGAGAAGCACCGGCTGCACGAAGACCAACTGCAACAGGGCCGCCAGCAGCCCTGCGCAGAATCCAGCGAACAACGCGCTGGTCAGCAGTCGTGAGGCCATCTCAGTGGCAGGGGAAACCGGTCGCGTGGCGCACGTCGTGGGCGGCGTCATGCAGCGCCGACGCCTGCACATGGCCGGTCACGAAGACGATCCCGAGGCCCAGCGCGGCGACCAGCACGGCCGACAGCACGCCCGACTTTGCGACCACCACGAAATTTGCAACTGCGTTCATCTTTTTCTCCTTCCTGTCACACCCGACAGTGTTCAATCGTTTCGGCCCGGTCGGTCTCCTGGCTCGCGGGTCAAGGCACCTTGCCGACCTTCCCCGCGGCGTCGCGCGAGTGGTATTCCGGCAGGCGCTCTCCGCTTACAGTCGCGGGGGCGGCTTCGGCATTGGACCCTTGCGGGCCCGCACCGAATTCCCAAAGCCCCGCGGACCATCCGCCGGGCACCAGGCCCTATTGGTGTAATCCGCGCGCTTCGGGTGTGGCAAGTCCGAATGCGTCATCCGCGACGTCGCAACAGGTAAATGTCCATGATCCAGCCGTGGTTTGCCCGCGCCTCTTCACGGATGGACAGGATTTCCGCCGACCTGTCCGCCAGCGGACCGCTGACCAGCAGTTCCTCGGCCATGCCGAGATACGCGCCCCACCAGATGTCGATGCCGTCCGGGTCCAGCGACTGGAAGGCGCAGGCGCCGTCCAGCATGACCGCCACGGTATCGACGCCCGGCGGCCAGCCTGTGTCGCGCAGCCGCCGCCCGGTGGTCACGGTGAAGGGCGCGCCGATCTCGTTGATGGCGATGGCATGGGCGGCGGTCAGGGCCTGGAGGGCGGTGATGCCGGGGACCACGCGGACGTTGAGGCCAGGCAGGCGCGCGGCGATTCGCAGCGAGCTGTCGTAGAGCGACGGATCGCCCCAGATCAGCAGGGCGACGGTGCGCGCACCGGCCCCGTGCCGGTCGATGGCCTCGCTCCACGCCCTGGCAATGGCGTCGTGCCAATCGTCCACCCCGGCGCGGTACTCGCCCGAGGCATCGCGCACCGGCAGGTCGAACTCGGCGATCCGGGTGTCCGCGCCCTCCAGCGCCGCGGCGCAGATCTGGTGGCGCAGGTCGGCGAGGTCCGCCTTGTCGGCGCCTTTTCGGGGGATCAGGATCAGGTCGGCCGCGCGCATCGCCCGGATGCCGGCCCGTGTCACATGGTCGGGATTGCCGGTGCCGATGCCGATCAGCAGGAGGTCGCGGGTCATGGCATCTCCGCCAGCGGGCCATAGAGGATCAGCGCAGGGGTGTCGCTGCGCGCGTCGGCCAGCCGCGCCGCCAGTGCGCCGATGGTTGTGCGGTGCAGGCTTTGCGCGGGCGTGCTGACCGCCTCGGCCAGCAGCGCGGGCGTCTGCGACGGCAGCCCGTGCGCCGTCAGCAGCGCCGCCAGCGCCGGAAAGGTGCGCTTGCCCATGAACACCACGGTCGTCGCCTCGGGATCGGCAAGGGCGGGAAGGTTGAGGTCGGCGGGCAACTGCCCCGTCACGTCATGGCCGGTGACGAACTGCACCCGGCGCGCCGTCAGGCGCCGGGTCAGCGGGATGCCCGCCGCCGCCGCCGCCGCGACGGCCGAGGGCACGCCGGGCACGATCTCGTATCCGATGCCGGCCGCCCGCAGCGCGACCAGTTCCTCTTCCAGCCGCCCGAACAGCCCGCCGTCGCCGCTTTTCAGGCGCACCACCCGCGCGCCGCCGCTGGCGTAATCGACCAGCAGCCGGCTGACGTGGTCCTGTTTGGGCGAGGGGCGCCCGGCGCGCTTGCCCACGCCCACGAGGTCGGCGTCGCGCCTTGCGTGGGCGAGGATCGGGCCGGAGGAGAGGTCGTCGAACAGCACCGCATCCGCGCGTTTCAGGCGGTCGACGGCCTTCAGCGTGAGCAGTTCCGGGTCGCCGGGGCCGGAACCGACGAAGCTGACAAATCCGCTCATGCCGCCTCCGCGATCAGGTGGAAGAAGGTGCCGGTGACATGGCCCCGGCGCGAGCCGGTCTCGGGCACCGCCGCGCCTTCGGCATCGGTGACGGCGGCGAGCGGGGCGTCGGGTTCGGCGAGGATCGTGGAGTAATGGAACTCGTGCCCGCGCAGCTGCGCGCCCTGGGCGAAGCCCGGCATCGGTCCGTGCAGGCGCGCCAGGCGGTAGCCGAGGTGCAGCTTGCGCTTCTCGTAGCTGGTTTCCAGCCCGAGCAGCCCCGCCATGCGGTGCCGCACGCCCGCCTTGTCGATCAGCCCCTGCCCCAGCGCCATGTAGCCGCCGCATTCGCCGTGAACGGGACGGGTTTCGGCATGGGCGAGCAGGCCGGCGCGGAAGCGGTTGGCGGCGGCGAGCACTCCGGCGTGCAGCTCGGGGTAGCCGCCCGGCAGCCAGACCAGATCGGCCTCGGGCGCGGGCGCCTCGTCGGCAAGGGGCGAGAACGGCAGGATCTCGGCCCCGCCCGCGCGCCAGCCCTCGAGGATATGCGGATAGGTGAAGGAGAACGCCGCGTCCTGGGCCAGGGCGATGCGCTGCGCCGGGGGCGGCGGCAGGTGTCTGGGCATCGCGGGCGGCAGGCCATCCGCCGCCGCGCGGATGGCCGCCAGATCGACGTTGGCGCGCAGGAAGGCGGCGTAATCGGCGATGGCGCGTTCGAGATCGGGATGTTCGACCGCCTGGATCAGGCCCAGGTGACGCTCGGGCAGCACCAGGTCGCCCCGGCGCGGGAGGGAGCCCAGCACGGGGATGCCCACCGCCTCCATTCCGAGGCGCGTCAGCCGTTCATGGCGGGGGCTGGCGACGCGGTTCAGGATCACGCCGGCCAGCCGCAGGTCGGGGCGATAGCGCAGGAAGCCCAGCGCCGTGGCCGCCGCCGATTGCGCCTGTCCCGAGACGTCGAGCACCAGAACCACCGGCCAGCCCATCCGCACCGCCGTCTCGGCGCTGGACCCGTTGCCGGTCGCGCCCGGATAGGCCACGCCGTCGAACAGGCCCATCGAGCCTTCGGCGATCACCAGGTCGGCCCCCGCGGACTGCGCCGCGATGGTGTCGAGCAGCCCCGCCCCCATCGCCCAGCTGTCGAGGTTGAACGACGCCCGCCCCGCCGCCGCGCGGTGAAACGCGGGGTCGATGTAGTCGGGGCCGCTCTTGAACGGCTGGACGCGCAGCCCGTCCTCGGTGAAGGCGCGCAGCAGGCCCAGCATCACCGTCGTCTTGCCGGTGCCCGAGCTTGGGGCGGCGACCAGAAGGCCCGGGATCATGGCTCGCCCCGCGCGGTCTGAGGCCGGAAGCGGCGGTCGTAGTCGGTGGAATAGAGGGCGCTTTCGGTGAAGCCCTCCGCCGCCAGCGCGCGTCCCACGAGGATCAGCGCGGTGCGCTCGATCTCGGGCGAGACCTGGGCCGCGATGTCGCCCAGCGTGCCGCGCAGGATGCGCTGGTCGGGCCAGCTGGCGCGCCAGACCACGGCGACCGGGCAATCGGCGCCGTAATGCGGGGTCAGGTCCGAGACCACCTGTTCCAGCACATGGATCGACAGGTGGATCGCCAGCGTCGCGCCGGTGGCGGCGAAGGCCGACAGGTTTTCGCTTTCGGGCATGGCCGAGGCGCGGCCCGAGGTGCGCGTCAGCACCACCGACTGCACCAGCCCCGGCAGCGTCAGTTCCGCTTCGAGCGCGGCGGCGGCGGCGGCAAAGCTTGGCACGCCGGGCGTGACCGAGACTGGGATGCCCTCGGCCCGCAGGCGGCGGAGTTGCTCGCCCATCGCCGACCAGACCGACAGGTCGCCCGAGTGCAGCCGCGCGACGTCCTGCCCGGCGGCATGGGCCGCGCGGCATTCCGCGACGATCGCGTCGAGGTCGAGCGGCGCGGTGTTGACGATCCGCGCACCCGGCGGGCAATGCGCCAGCACGCCTTCGGGCACCAGCGATCCGGCATAGAGGCAGACCGGGCAGGAGGCGATCAGGTCGCGCCCGCGCAGCGTCAGCAGGTCCGCCGCGCCGGGTCCGGCGCCGATGAAGTGAACGGTCATGGGTCTGGTCCTTCGGCTATCGCGCAGGTGGCCATGTGGTCGGCGCTGACCATGCGTGGACAGATCAGCCGCGCCCCCGGTCCAGCGGCGGACAGGGCGGCGGCCTCGGCCACGCTGCCGGTGCCGCGCTTGGCAAGCACGCGGGGGGATTGGGTGGTGGTTTCGGTGGCGGCAAGGGTGTCAGGGGGAATGGCTCGGACGGTCAGGCCGAGTCCTTCCGCGAAGGCCCGGAAGACAGGAGCGGCGCATTTGTCCTCGGGCGCGGCCAGCACATCGGGGCGCGCCACCCCGGTCGCCGCAAGCGCCGAGGCGAGGCTTTCGACGGCCGCGCCCGCGCGGAATCCGAACCCGGCGACGATCATCGGGAGACGCTCCACTGCACGATGGGATAGGCCGCTTTCCAGCCCCGCCGACGCCCCAGCGGCGCGGCCTCGGCCAGTTCGATCCGCAAGAGGTCGCCGCCCTTGGCCTGATGCCATCCGGCCAGCAGCGCCTCGGACTCCAGCGTCACCGCGTTGGCGACCAGCCGCGCGCCGCCGGGCAGCGCCGCCCAGGCCGATTCCAGCAAGTCCGCCGACAGCCCGCCGCCGATGAACACGGCATCCGGGCGTGCAAGCCCGGCCAGCCCCTCGGGCGCGCGCGCCTCCACGACCGTCAGCCGATGCTCCAGCCCGAAGCGCGCCGCATTGCCGCGCAGCCTTGCGGCGCGGGCCGGGTCGGCCTCGACCGCCGTGGCCGTCAGGGTCGGCCCTGCCAGCAGCCATTCGATGGAGACCGAGCCGGATCCCGCGCCGATGTCCCAGAGGTGCGCCGCCGGCAGCGGCGCCAGTGCGGAGAGTGTCAGCGCCCGGACCGGGCGCTTGGTGATCTGGCCGTC